>JAOACM010000116.1 GCA_026417845.1 Planctomycetota bacterium
GACCGGTCCCCGTACCTTCTGCGCGGACCCGGCCCGCCGGCCGGAACGCACATGCGGGGCCGCCGTAAAAGGCGGATCCTCCGGCGCTGGAGTTTTTCGCCGGGCGCCCGATATCCGGGCGTAATCCGTATGTATAAAGCCCGCCGGTTTTTCCCGAAACGGCATTATGGTGGCGTTTTTCGCTAACTACCGCGCGGATGCCCTCCGGGTCCAAGATCGCGCATCCGCGCGGCGTTTTTCGCTTTTGATGATGCGGTGGGGGCGGATAATTTCCTGTGCTGACGGCCGCGGCGGCCGGGGCCTGGCCGCCGGGTGGCGGAATCCAGCGTGCTGGAGCGGTCCGGAGGAGCCGGTCGCTGAGACTCCCGCCGCTGAAGGAGCCAGCAGGGCACCGGCCGGAGAACCGGTTCCGCGCGGGAAAAGGGACGCGACGCGGCAGGGCACCGGTTCCGGTCCGCGGGCGCCACCCTGCGCCTGGAGGGAGGCGAGGAGGCGCGCACCGCATGGCCAGGCCGCGGCGTGGCTGGAGGGGATGAGCCATGGCTGGAGGGGGGCGAAGGGAAAAAGCCGAGTCCGGCGGGAAAAGGAGCGGCGCCGGGGGGAAAATCGCCGGGCGCAAAAGGACGGCTGCGAAGGCGAAGACAAAAGCGAAGACGAAGGCGCAGGCAAAAGTGAAGGTGAAGGCTGGAACCATGGCGATGGCGAAGAGGCCTGGAGCAGCCACGAAGAAGGCGGGCGGGGCCGCTGCGCGAAAAACGCCGGCGGGAAGTCGAAGCGCCGGTGCAGGGGGCACCGTCCTGAAGACGCCGACGGCGGAGAGCGCGGCCGGCGTTCCGGTCGCGACGGCCGTCAGGACCGCGCCGGCACCGAAAGGCCCGTTCGTCGTGGACGTTAAGCCGGACTGGGAGGCCTTCATAGCGAACATCAGGCGTCAGGGAACGCCGAAGCGCGTCCACTTCATCGAGCTTTTCCTTGACGTCGAGGTTCAGGACGCCATATGCGAGCGGTACGGCGTGGATGCCGGCCTCGACAGGAACGATCCGTTCTTCAATCTCAGGCGCAAGGTCGCCATCCAGCGGTTCCTGGGTTACGATTACATCCGTATATGCCCCGCGGGAATGGATATGCCCACGAAAGTGTGCGTGGCTCCGGACACGGCCGAACTCTCGCGCGCCAGCGGCAGGAAGTTCATGGAGGAGCACAAGGGGCCTATAACCTGCTGGGCTGAGTTCCACGCGTATCCGTGGCCCGACCCGGCGAAGGCCGACATGAGCGAGCTCGAGTGGTGCGAGAAGAACCTGCCCGACGATATGTGCGTGATAGTTTCGGGCGTGGCCCACTACGCCGAGTATCTTTCGTGGCTGATGGGCTATGAGACGCTCTGCTACGCGCTGACCGATCAGCGTGACCTCGTCAGGGCCATCGCCGACAGGTTGACGGAGATATACCGCGTCCTGATCCCGCGAATGCTCCAGTTCAAGCGGGTGAAGGCGCTGTGGGGCAGCGACGATATGGGCTACCGCGGCGGTACGCTGATGCACCCGAAGGACATGCGCGAGTTCGTCCTGCCGGGCCACAGGATGGCGGGGCGGATGGCGCACGAAGCGGGCATGCCGTACCTGCTCCATTCGTGCGGCAATCTGAAGGCCATCATGGAAGACCTGATAGAGGACGTCGGGATAGATGCGAAACATTCGTTCGAAGATACCATCGAGTCGGTCATCGAGGCCAAGGGGACCTACGGGCGGCGGATCTCGCTGCTGGGCGGGATAGACGTGGATTTCATGTGCCGTTCCGACGCGCAAGCCGTCCGCGAGCGGGTGCGGAAGACGCTTGATGCGTGCATGCCCGGCGGCGGCTACTGTCTCGGTTCGGGCAACAGCGTGGCCAACTACATACCGCTCGACAACTACCTCGCAATGCTCGACGAGGGACGCAGGTTCGGACGGTAATTCTCCGGCGGTCCTGTTGCGCGGCTTCCGGCCATGAGCCGCGCGAAAATCGAGAATCGGGCCGGGCTCGTCCCTCGCGTTTGCCGGCGACTTTTCCTGCGCGACATGTTGCGCCGCTGACGCCCCCCGATCCCCGACCGCCAGCGCCGCCTAAAGCGAAGGCGCGTCCGCCGACGGACGTATAGCACAGAGAGGAGGACCGGGGTGTCCGGACTGTTCGCATACTTTCTGATGACGCATCTGGCTGGAGTAACGGTCCTGACGACGGCGATGGCAGCGTTACTGATCGCCAGGGAGGATACCGACAGTTACGTGTGGCTCTGCGCCGTCTCCGTCGCGTCCGCGGTCAGCTACGCGGCGGCGAGCCTTGTGCTGGGGGGGCTGAGTGACAGATTCGGCCGGAGACCGGTCGCCGCGGCGGGCATGGCCATCGTCGCGTGCGCCGCCTCGGTCGCGATCGCACGGCCCGACCTGTACGGCATCATCCCTTTCCTCGTGGTAATGAATGCGGGCCTGGCGATGTTTTTCACTTCCGTCGAGGGGCTGGTTGCGGACAGCCCCGCACCCGGGTGGGACATGGCCCGGAGGATCGCCGCGTACAACATGTCGTGGGCGTCCGGCGACGTCGTCGGCGCCATTTGCGGGACGTGGCTTGTCGGCGTCGGGCGGGAACTCCCGTTCCGGGCCGCGGCCTTCGTAGCGGCCGGCTGCGCCGTCGCCATACTGCTCGACGGCCGGCGCCGCTTCCGCCGGCAACACACAGGGGTTGGCGCTTGCGCGGTGGAGGGGATCGCCCCTAAGGGGGGTGCCTCGGAGGTAAACGCTCCGGAGCAGACCGATCTGAAAGGAATCGCCCCGGCGCATGGGGCGACTGACGCGCCAGCAACAGCCGCGCGGACGGCGGCCGGGCGCGGAACGGAGATGGACGGACCGTACGCGCGCGGAGTGGGCAGGGCTGGAACATGCGAGCGTAAAATGGGAACGGGCGGAACTGGCGCGGGCGGAGCGGGAGGATGCACCACGGCTTCGCCGGCTGCCGGAGGAATCGTCCCGGAGGGCGTCCTGGCCGCGAAGCCCGCCGGCGGAGACGCAGCATCCAGATCCGGAACCGGCGCCCCAGACTGTGCCGGAGCTGCCCCTGCAACGGCCGATGCGACGATCAATGGCACGGCGGCCTTCGCCCGCTCCGGCCGCGTCGGCCTCTTTTTCGGCGCGGCTACGCTGGGCCTCGCCCTGGCCAACTTCACCAAATATGCCGTGGACCGGGGGGCTTCCCCGGGCCAGGCAGGAGCGACGATCGCCGGGTTATTCGCCGTGGAAGTGCTTATCTTTTACATCCTGGGCGGAACGCGAATGTGGCGTCGGAACAGGACATTCCAGCTGGCGGCGAACTGCGTGGTGCTGCTGGGATGCCTGACGGTGGCCATCGGCCGTTCGCCGCTCGTGCTGGCCGCCGGGATGCTGGCGATCGGCGCCGGGCATGCCTGCGTCTACATGCTCAGCATATTCTACAGCCTTTCGCTGCCCCACGGCGGCAAGGCGAAACAGGGCGGGGTGCACGAGGCCGCCATAGGCTTTGGCAACTCGCTCGGTCCGGTCCTGACCGGGACCCTTGCCGCGCTGGCCGTGGATGACAGGCTGCTTTTCGCCTCCGGCGCCGGACTGATGGCGATGAGCATGGCTGCGCAGGCAGCTATTCTCGCGAACCGTCCCGCCGTGAAGCCCGGCACTCGATAACGCGGCTTTCCGTAACTATGATGTCCACCGGCAGGTCATGCGGCAAGGCCGGGATCGAATCTAAGACCTGGCAATCGAATGCGAGCGCTACTCTGATGGCCCGGAAACCCGGCGAGGACATGTATCTGTCGTAGTACCCGGCGCCGCGGCCGAGGCGCCGGCCGTGGATATCAAATGCCCGGCCGGGGACGACTGCCAGGTCAATTTCGCCGGGGGCAACTTCCGGCAGGCCGTCATGCGGTTCCATCGCTCCGCACGATCCGCGGAACAGGTCGGCGGCAGGGTTCCGTATTTCCACGGCGCGCATCGTGCCGGAGGCGCGGTCGGTCCTTGGGAGCGCTACCCTTTTCCCGTCCCGCAGCGCGCGGGTTATCAGCACCGATGTTTCGATCTCTCCGCGCATCGAATGGTACAGGAGTACTATCCTGGCGGCGGCGAACTCCGGCAGGGCCGCCATCCGCTCCTGAGCCCTCGCGCCGCGCGCGGCCCGCTCGGTAGCGGGAAGCGCTGCGATCGCGGCTTCGACGCGCCGCCTGACCTCCGCCTTGGCCGCCCTTACCGGATATCCCTGACCAGCGCTGCCCATACCTCCCCGTCTCTCCTCTTCCGGCGCCGCACGGAGCATCTGGCCTCCAATTTTGATGACAACTCGTACCGGGGTCGGAGCCTGTTCAAAAATTCCCGCCGGGAATCCAAGGGGCGCCGGACCGTAAGCACCGCGTCCACTCGTTTTCGGACAGGGTCCTATCCTCCCATCGCTTTGGGCGGGCGCCGCCAGCCGGGCGCCGGGCTATCCCCCCGCACGATTACAGACACCAATACTCGAACCGGCGCGGTACCGCGGCCGGATCGAGCGCGGATTTCACGTCCACCACCACGCCGCCCGGTTTCAGCGGCGCCAGCAACCGCCCGACCGGCATCTCCAGATATTGCCTGTGGGCCACGGCCAGTATGAGGGCATCAAGGCGGCCCAGCCCTTTCCATCCCACGGTCCGGAAGCCGTATTCCCTTTCCACCTCCTCCGGGTCGGCCATAGGGTCGTGTACCACCGATACGGCGCCGAATTCCTTCAGTTCAGCGACAATATCCGGTACTCTGCTGTTGCGGACATCGCGTATGTTTTCCTTGAACGTCACGCCGAGTATGCCGACGCGGGCGCCCTTTATCTTCCGGCCGTTGCGTCCCATGAGCTTTACCGTCTTCTGCGCAACGAACATCCCCATGCCGTCGTTTATGCGCCTGCCGGCCAGGATTACCTGGGGGTGGTATCCGAGTTCTTCCGCCTTGGACGTCAGGTAGTACGGGTCTACGCCAATGCAGTGGCCGCCCACCAAGCCCGGCTTGAATGGGAGGAAGTTCCACTTGGTTGCGGCCGCGGCCAGCACATCGCGCGTGCGCAGTCCCATCCTGTCGAATATGAGGGCGAGCTCATTCATGAGGGCGATGTTCAGGTCGCGCTGGGTATTTTCGATCACCTTGGCCGCCTCGGCGACCTTTATGGACGGGGCGCGGTGTATCCCGGCGGGAATCACGGCCGAATAGACCGCGGCCACGCGGTCCAGCGTTTCCGCATCCTCGCCGGCTACCACCTTGACGATCCGCTCCAGCGTATGTTCCCTGTCGCCCGGATTTATCCGCTCCGGCGAGTAACCCAGCTTGAAATCGGCCCCGCGCCGCAGCCCGGACGCCCGCTCCAGAACCGGCCCGCATATCTCCTCGGTGACGCCCGGATATACGGTGGACTCGTACACCACGACGGAGCCCCGCCGCAGAACCTTCCCGACGGTCTCGGAAGCGCCTATCACCGCCCGCAGATCGGGTCGCTTCTGGGCATCAACCGGGGTCGGGACGGCCACGATGAAGAATGTGCATCCTCTCATGTCCCGGGGGTTGGATGTCAGCGTCAGACCGGACCCGAGTATCTCGCCCTCCGAATGCTCGCCTGTCCGGTCCTTTCCCTTGCGCAGATCCGCGATTTTACTTTCGTTGCAATCGTATCCGACCGTGCCGGGGAACTTCCTCGCCAGCGCCAGCGCCAGCGGGAGCCCCACATAGCCCATGCCTGTGACGGCGATTTTTTCCATTGCTTCTCCTTTCTTCGCTTCCGTCGGTGTATCGGCCCGCTTCCTTTGGTGCATTGGCGCCGCCCGATCCGTCCCCGCGTCGGCCCCGTCCGCGGCCCGCGCTGCAGACCGGCAACCAGGAGACGGCCTGGCCACCGGTACGCGACGCCACGGGGCGGTCTCCATCCTCTCCGGACAAGCGCGGCGTGCGCCCACCAGCTCCGCAATCGTTCGCCGCACCCATATTGCGGGGGCAGCGCCGGATCGCATCCGTTTTCGTGGCGCCATGCCGTCTCTGGCGCGCCACTACAGAACAGCGACGCAGCCCGAACGCGGCAAACAATTACCCGGCTACACGCGGTTCGCCTTCCTCTCTTTCAGGAACGATCTGCAAGCCTCCACTATCCTGACGGCGGCCCTGCCGTCGCCGTACGGGTTGACGGCGCGCGCCATGGCGGAAAACGCGGCCTCGTCGGTCAGAAGCCGTGCCGTCTCAGAAACGATCATGTCGGGATCGGCTCCCACCAGTCTGGCGGCGCCCGCCTCGACCGCCTCCGGCCGTTCAGTCGTGTCACGCATGACAAGCACCGGCTTGCCCATGCTCGGCGCCTCCTCCTGGATTCCGCCGGAATCTGTCAGTATCAGCGTGGCGCGATCCATCAGGCCCACGAAAGGGAAATAGGGGAGAGGCTCGATCAGGTGTATGTTGTCCCGTCCGGCTCCTCCCAATATGCGTTCGACCGGTCCCCGCACGTTCGGGNTCAGGTGCACGGGATACACGAAGAGCACGTCCCTGAAGCGGTCGGCCAGACGCGATATCGCATTGCATATGGCCTCGAGGCCGGCGCCGAAATTCTCCCGCCTGTGCCCGGTTATCAGCACCAGTCGCCGGCCGCGGTCTCGCAGGAAGGGGCGGGTGGCCGGGGTCTCTGCGAGAGTCGGATCGCGCCTTATCTTATCAAGCGCCATCAGCAGCGCGTCTACCACCGTGTTGCCGGTCACCAGCACCCGGTCAGGCGGGACGCCTTCAGCCAGCAGGTTCCGGCGCGCCCTCTCTGTCGGCGCGAAATGCAGGGCCGCCAGCCTGGAGGTCAGGACCCTGTTGGCCTCCTCCGGCCAAGGCGAGGACATGTTCCCCGTCCGCAACCCAGCCTCGACGTGGCCGACCGGCACCCGGTTGTAGAAGGCTGCCAGCGCGGCGCAGAAGACGGAGGTGGTATCGCCCTGAACGAGGGCCAGGTCGGGTTTCGAGGCGGCCAGGTACGAATCGAGGGCCTCGACAGCCCGCGCCGTAAGACCGGCCAGCGTCTGGCCGGGCTGCATCAGATCCAGATCGGCATCCGGCTTTATCCCGAAGGCTTCCAGCGCGTGGTCGAGCATCTCGCGATGCTGTCCGGTCACGCATACCGAGCACTCGAACGCCGGATCCGTCCTAATGGCCAGTACTACAGGCGCCAGCTTGATCGCCTCCGGACGCGTGCCGAATATGACGGAGATCCTGCCTGATATATCCATCCGAGAGCGACTTCCCTGCCCGCAACGGACCGGAGGACGCGGCGGCGAACTCCAGACGCGCCGTCCTGCCCGCTTCGATGCGGCGCGTTATTCCGCTTTCCTCCGCCCCACCGCTCCTCCTCGTTTCGTTGCCGGCGGCGTCCGCAGGCATCATGCCCCGCCGAAGGCAAAACGTGCCCTTGCCGGCGCCGATATCGTTCCTGGCACCCCGCGGGGAACATCTAAAGCGAACGCGGGCGGCGTGTCAAATCGCGTCCTCTACCGGGAATACGGTCCCGCCCGAACCGGGCCGATCCGGCCCAGGCAGGAGACGTGGCCGCACCCCGCAACCGAAGGGCCGGCGGCGACGGCCGCGCCTCAGAGCGGCAGGCGCCCGTCCCGGAGGATGCACCGCAGGAAGATCGCGAGGGTCTTCGAGTCCTCTATCCTGCCATCGAGGCACATCTCCAGAGCCTCGCGGAACGGCACAATAAGCCTTTCCACGAACTCGTCCTCGTCCCCGGCCGCCTCGACCTTCGACAGGTCCGATGCGCGGAACAAGTAGAGGGTCTCCGAACAGAAGCCCGGGCAGCTGCGCAGTTTGCCGAGCGATTCCATCCGG
Organism: Planctomycetota bacterium; assembly: GCA_026417845.1. GTDB lineage: Bacteria > Planctomycetota > SZUA-567 > H5-PLA8 > CALKMO01 > CALKMO01. The sequence continues at coordinate 7,869 of JAOACM010000116.1, forward strand.
CCGGCGCGGAAGCCGGTTTCCTCCTCCAGTTCCCTCCGTGCGCAGACTTCCGGCGCCTCGCCCCCCTCCAGCGTTCCGGCCGGCACTTCAATCATTGTCGTCCCTGCGGACGGCCTGAACTGGCGCACGAGGATTACATCCCGCTCCGACAGGAACGGCATGATGGCGACCGCGCCGGGATGGACTACTGTCTGGCGTGAAACCCACTGGCCGCCCGGCGTGCGGAAGGATTGCTCGACGACGCGGAATATCCTTGTCCTGAGCAGTTCGCGGGTCTCGCCCGCCTCCCATCCGCTGGCGTTCCGCATGGTCGCTCCCCCCTCCCCGCCTCCGTTCCCGCCGGACCGATCCTGCCGGCCTTCCCGACGGCCATCCCGGTCTTCCGCTCCGGTTTTTCCCCTCTCCCCCCGTCCCAGCCCATCCCTCGCCCACGCCCAGGCCCGTTGCGCCTGTCGGGGAGCAACGAAGTGTATCTGCCCGGTTACGACCCCGGATCGGACGGCGCGGTGAAAAAAACACAAGGCTAGGATATTGCCTTTTCACGCGCCGTCCCGCCACTATAAAATCCGCCGCTGGTCTCCCCGGCGCGCGGAGGCGCATCGGGGCTCCGGCCCGCGAAGGAACCGGGGCGCTTCGCCCCTCGCCTTTTTTCCGGCCGGAGTCGGGACGCCGGGGATCGCGTAATTGTTTGCCGGGTTCAGGTGGCGGCTGCTGTAGTGGCGCGCCTGAACTGGACAACGATAGTGTCAGTACAAAGGGGTTCGTTCTGCCCGCTGCGCACCAACATATGGGCAGGGCAAACAACTGCGGGATCGCTGGCGCGACCGGCCGGGAGGGTGCGCTCCCACCATACCGCGGAAAGGGTGCCTGGATGATAACCAGCTTTTACCTGACCCCGGAAGGCAAATTGACGCAGGGCCTCTCGGAAGACGATATGCGGGCGGCCATCAAGGGCGGCAAGGGCGTCCTGTGGGTTGACTTCGAGCGTCCCACGGAGGACGAAACGTTCCTGCTCGACGAGGTCTTCAATTTCCACCCGTTGTCCATAGAGGACTGCCAGCAGCATAAGCTGATGATGCCCAAGATGGACGAATTTCCCTCCCACCTGTTCATCGTGTTTCTGGCGCCGGACCCGAAAAAGGACGTAACGGTCGCGGAGGAAGAGGAATTCTACCAGCAGATAGCTCTGTTCGTGGGGCGCAACTATGTCGTAACTTACCACGCCAGACCGTGCGATCTGATCACCGCAGCGATCCAGCGCGTGCGGCGGGATCCGGCCGGAGTGATTGGGCGCGGCGCCGATTTCCTTGCCAACGACGTCATGGACGGCGTGGTGGATCAGTATTTCCCCGTCGTGGACAAGCTGCACACGATCTGCGAGAAGATGGAGGATCAGGCGGTCGATCCGAAACAGCCGGCTGACACACTTGCTTCGATACTCGCCATAAAGAGAAGAATCCTTGCTCTGCGCCGGCTGATGATTGACCATCGCGAAGTGCTTCAGCGGATGATGCGCAGCCCGCATCCGGTAGTATCGGAAAAGGCGAACATGTATTACCGGGACATAATGGATCATCTGACCGCCATGGAGGACGATCTTGACGTATGCCGCGACACGATAGACGGCGCCAGAGACTTGTGTGTGAACGTGGCCAACCTGCGCGTACAGGAAATCATCCGGCTGCTGACCGGACTGTTCACCATTACGCTGCCGGCCGCCCTGGTGACGGCCTTTTACGGCATGAATTTCAGCGACCTTCCCCTCAGGATGGAAGATGAAAGCGGCGCGTGGATTGCCATGGGCGTGACGGTCGTCATGACGCTCGGCGTTTACCTGTGGCTGCGGCGGAAGCGCATCCTGTAGCGCCGGCCCCTGGCGCCGGCGGGCGAAGGCGGCGCGCTCCGTCCGGGCGTACCGTCCGCGCCGCCCGGGCGAAGCCGTTCGCACGGCGATTGAGCCGGTTGTGCTGCTGGTCCGCAGGGGCGGGCGTCAGGGAGGACGCGACGGACGGTTGCGGGGGGGCGGGCGCCGGCTTGCCGCCAGCGCCCTCCGGGAAAGGCGACGTGGTAAAAATCGCGGGAAACGCTATCCGGCGGATGCGGGTTCTCTCTGGAGATCTGGAGCGATCCCCCTCGCCACCCCGCGCAAATCTTCCTCCCGTCCAGGGGCATCGCAACCGGCCCGCGGCGACGGAGACCGGCTCAAGCGCACGGCGCACCGGCAGGTCTTGCGGGTTCGGACCGCGCGGGCG
>JAOACM010000117.1:0-256 GCA_026417845.1 Planctomycetota bacterium
CCCTGGACGGGGATGGCGGCACATGCGACGCCGATATCCGGATAAACGACCTTCGAAAGATGAGGACGGTTCAGGACATCGGCGTTGCTTCCCTGGAGGTCGAAACGGACGGCGGACCGAGGACGCTGATACGCTACACGCCCCGGGCTGCGCGCAGTTTCTCCCTGATAGCGGGCGAGATACAGAGGTATCTGGAGGAGGCGCGGAAAGAAGCGGCGAAGGAGGGCGGGGAGAAGGGAAGCGGCGGGCATGGCGG
>JAOACM010000117.1:266-10099 GCA_026417845.1 Planctomycetota bacterium
GCATGGCGGAGGGAGGAGCGGTGGCGGGACGCCGGACCGCCCGAAGGCCGGTGTCGCGACGCCCGGGGCTGAATCCGCCGCGGAGGTGCGACAGGCCACGCCGCGAGGAGGCCCGCCGGAAACGGAAGCCCACGCCGGCCGAAGAGCCAGGACGCACCTGAAATTCGCCGAAGGTCAGGATCGCGGGCCGCGTCCGTGCACGAAATGCGGGCGGATGCTCGAGGAGAATACGCGCGTCTGTCCCGTATGCATCGAGAAGTCCAAGACCTTCCTGCGGCTCCTGCTGCTCGCCAGACCCTACTGGCGGCGCCTGATCCTCCTGGTACTCCTCATGGTGGCCGGAACCGGCATCAGCATGGTTCCGCCGTATCTTTACAAAGTCCTGATAGACGACGTCCTGCTGCCCCGCGCACATCCGGACTGGCTGCTTTTGCTGGTGGCCGGCATTTACGGAATGCAGGTCCTGGGATCGGGGATCGGCGCCATACGGGAATGTCTGAATGCCGAACTGGGAGCCAGGATAGCCTCCGAGCTGCGCGGCAGGGTGTACAGGCATCTCCAGACCCTGTCGCTCGGCTACTACGACAAACAGAAGATCGGCAACGTCATGGACAGGGTCGGCCGGGATGCCGGCAACCTCCAGCACTTTCTTGTCCACCACGTGGACTACCTGGTGATCCAGGCGTTGCAGTTTGCGGTGGTGAGCGTCATCCTGCTCGCGCTGAACTGGCGCCTCGCTCTGATCGTCATCGTCCCGATGCCCTTCGCCGTGGCGGCGTTCCGCTGGGTCCTGCGGATGCTGATCCGGAGATGGAGGCGGATGTGGGACGTGACCACGAGGCTGACCTCATTCCTGAACGATTCAATCTCCGGAGTCAGGGTTATAAAGGCGTTCGGGTCGGAGCCGGTGGAACTGCGGAAATTCGAACGCAGGAACAGGGATGTCTACGAATATTCTTCGGATCTCGGGCAGATCGAAGCTGTCCTCTGGCCCATGCTCATGCTGCTCATGGAAATCGTCACGGTCCTGATATGGTTCTTCGGCGGCCGCGGCATACTCGGCGGCGAGATGACTCTGGGCACGCTCACGGCCTACATGTTCTACGTCAGCAGGTTCGTGCAGTCGGCGCAGAGCTTCGGATTCTTCGGGCGGATGACGACTCAGTCCATGACGTCGGCCGAACGGGTCTTCGAGGTGCTGGACGAGAAGCCGGAAATCGAAGATGCCGAGGATGCGGTGCCGATGCCGCGGATCGAGGGGCGGATCGAGTTCAGGGACGTGGTGTTCGGCTACGACAGGTTCAAGCCGGTCATAAAGAAGCTGTCTTTCACGGTGGAGCCGGGGCAGATGCTCGGTCTCGTCGGGCCGAGCGGGGCCGGAAAATCCACGACGATAAACATCCTGGCGCGTCTGTACGATGTGCAGGAAGGCCAGATACTCATAGACGGCGTGGACATCAAGAAGATCAGACAGGCAGATCTCCGTTCCCAGATAGGAGTCGTTCTCCAGGAGACGTTCCTCTTTTCGGGAACTATAGGCGAAAACATAGCCTACGGCAGATCCGATGCCTCAAGGACCGATATACTCAGGGCGGCGACGGCAGCATGCGCCCATGATTTCATCATGCGCCTGCCGGACGGCTACGACACCGACGTCGGCGAAAAGGGCGGCAAGCTCTCCGGCGGCGAGAAGCAGCGCATCGCCATCGCGCGCGCCATCCTCCACGATCCCAGGATACTCATACTCGACGAGGCCACCTCCTCCGTGGACACCGAGACCGAAAACCAGATACAAAAGGGCCTTAAACGTCTCATACAGGGCCGTACGACGATAGCCATCGCCCACAGGCTCTCGACCCTGCGCCACGCGAACATGCTGCTGGTGCTCGAAAAAGGGGAAAAGGTGGAAATGGGAACGCACGACGAGCTCATGGTGAAAGAAAAGGGGGCGTACCGCAAGCTGGTCGAGATGCAGACCGAATGGTCGAAGATAATAGCGTACCGGTAAGCTGGCGGGAGTTCCCGTGAATGCAGACTGGAGGGAGGTGGCTGCAATTGCGGAGTTCGAAAAGCGCAGGATGCAGGAGGTCCCCGACCGCTTTTGTCTGCAGGCTTCGGAGCGTGCTGGCCGGATACGCATCGGATGCCTCTCTCGCAGACCGATCCAAGGTTTTGCAGTTACGTTAATGGCCCCCGCTCACCATGGGTGCATGGCCGTAAATGCGTGGATTTCCGGGTCAGGAGGCGAGGGCCAGGCGGTTGCGACCGACGGCGCGGTAGCGCGGTCTGGGCATGTTCCAGTAACGCTCGGCACGCCCATCCTCGCTCAAATACGCAGCCCTCACCTGCAACACAGCCGCTCACCATTCGTGGACGAAAAAAAACTGGCGCGTCCTTTCCGACCGTAATATAATTTCGACTGGATGACGCGGGGTGGAGCAGCCAGGTAGCTCGTCGGGCTCATAACCCGGAGGTCGTGGGTTCAAATCCCACCCCCGCTACCAAGCCGTTTTTTGGGCGGGCCCCGGAGCATCTCGCGGGGCCCGCGCATTTTAAGTGCCTATCCAAAAACTTCCTGCCGGGCAGTAGGATTCGCTGAGCGTATAAGCTGCGCGCCGGAGGTTCTAGGACAGGCTCTAATGGTAGCCTTCCCGCCGCGGGCTCTCCCTTTCGACCTGCGATTTCAGGCGGGACGTGACAGAGCGGCGAAGGCGGATCTTCGCCGGCCGCGTCAGCGCGAGGCGCCGTGGCCGATGACGCCCCGCATTTCCTCAAGGCACCTGGCGATAGCGGCGCTGTCGCCGGATCGCGCCGCGGCCTCAAGCTCAGCGGCCAGTCTTCCGATCTCGTGGAAACCGAGAGTGTCCGCCACGCCGAGTACACGGTGTGTCCAAGCCGCCAGCGACTCAGTATCGCCGCGCCTGGCGAAGGCGAACGCCCCCTCCAGACCGGCGCGGAAATCCTCTGCAAATTCCACTGCTATCTTTTTGAGTTCCGGGCTCGCGCTGTTTTCGCGGGCGGACCGGGCACGAGATCGTGCCGTCGCTCCGCGCACCGCCGCGATCAGCCTGTCCGATTCGATCGGTTTCGGGACGTAATCGTCGCAGCCCGCCGCCAGGCATTTCTCCATGTCGTCGCGCATCGCGTAGGCGGTAAACGCCACGATGGGTATATCCGCCCTGCCGGGCATGGCGCGTATGGTCTTCGTCGCATCGTACCCGTTCATGACGGGCATCTGCATGTCCATCAGAATGACGTCGTAACGCTTCCGCCTGACGGCTTCGACAGCCTCCGCGCCGTCCTCCGCCTCGTCCACATCCTCGAATCCGGCCCTGCGCAGCAGCGTCTTGACCAGCGCGCGGCATACGGGGTTATCTTCCGCTACGAGTATCGATATCTGGCCGGTGCGGGCACCGGTCTGTCCATGCCCGACGTGGCTTCCGGATGCCATGATCCCGTCCGTATCGCCCTCCATCCGCTTGTCCGCCCCGCCGCCGTGCGCCGTTCCGGCGGCCGCAAGCGGGGAGGCTATGGGTTCCGCGGTCGCGCTTTCGCCGGAGGCCGTCACGGTCCTTTCGGCGGCGACGGTTTTCGGCGGGAGGAAGAAGTAAAATGTCGAACCGGCGCCGGGGCGGCTCTCGACCCATATCCTTCCGCCCATCAGATCAACGAGCCGGCGGCATATCGTCAGCCCCAGACCCGTGCCGCCGAACTTCCTTGTGGTCGAGCCGTCCACCTGCACGAAGGCCTCGAATATGGCCTCCTGCTTGTCCTCGGGTATCCCGACGCCGGTATCCCTGACTTCGAACAGGAGCGAGCCGGGCGGCGCTATATCGGGCGGCGCGGGGGCTACGCGCGCCGATACCCTTCCCTGCTCGGTGAACTTAACGGCGTTCCCTAGCAGGTTGACGAGAACCTGGCGCACCCGGACCGGGTCGCCCACGAACGCCGCCGGGACACCGGGAGCGATCTCCACGGCTACGGCCAGCCCCTTTGCCGCCGCCGAGGCCCGCACGGCCGAAACCGCCGACTCCAGGACATCCGCCACGTCGAACTCGACCGCCTCGATCTCGATCCTCCCCGCCTCAATCTTGGACAGGTCGAGTATATCATTGATGATGTCGAGCAGGGCGCGGCCGCAGGAGGATATGGTCCGCACGTAGTCTAGCTGCTTTTCGTCGAGTTTCGTTTCGGCCAGCAGGTCCGCGTAACCGAGGATGCCAGTCATGGGAGTCCGTATCTCGTGGCTGACGTTCGCGAGGAACTCGCTCTTGGCGCGGCTGGCCTCCTCTGCCATCCTCCTGGCCCTGACCAGTTCAGAGACGTCTATCAGGTTCAGCACCGTCCCCTCGTAACGCCCTTCGCTGTAGATCGGCTGCAGGCGGATTATCACATCGGCATTTCCCATACGGCGCTGAACGACCAGGGGCCCCGAGTTTGGGTCAGACCTGAAGCGGTCTACCGTGCCGCTCAGGAATTTCCGCGTATCGGGTGAATGGAATTGTTCGAACTTCCTGCCAAGCAGCTGCCTGCGACCCATACCGACCAGCCGGCAGAAATAATCGTTGACCTCCACTATCGTTCCCGAGGCGTCAGCGAATACCACTCCTTCCTGCATGCCCGATATCATGGCCGACAGTTTCGCGGCCTCGCGCCTCGCCGCCTCCTCGGCCCGGCGGCGGTCCGTTACGTCGTTGCCGACGCACAATATCTCTTTGACCGCGCCGTCCTCGCCGTATATGACCTTGTAAGTCCACGCCACCCATACGCGATCGCCGTTCCGGCGGACGTTTTCGCATGTGTCGGTCGGATAAAGATAGGGGCGCCTGGCGATGTCGCGTATCGTCGCCGCCATGTCGCGCCCATGGGAGTCGCGCTGGGGGAATATCGTGCCGACCACGTTCCTGCCTACCATCTCCTCCGCGTGGTATCCGAAGAACGCCTCGGCGAACTCGTTGAAAAAGGTGACGTTGCCAGCCGTGTCCATGCGGAGGATTATGCTGTTGGCGTTCTCGACCAGTTCCCGGTATTTCGCCTCGCTGGCCCTCAACGCCTCCTCGGCGCGCTTGCGTTCCGTGACGTCCTCTACTACCTCTATGAAACCGGTAACCCGCCCGTCGTGGGAGACGGTAGGGAAGGCGCGTATCCTGGCAGCGAAGCGCGTGCCGTCGTCGCGGACGCCTTGGGTGTCAACTTCGGCCGGCAACCCGGTCGCCATCGCGCGCGTGCCGGGGCAATGGCCGCAGACCGAATCCCTCTTTTCGAATTCGCGGAAGCAGCTTTTCCCCACGAACGCGTCGGGAGGCTTCCTGAACAGCCTTCCCTGCGCGGTGTTGGTCATCACTATGCGGTAGTCAGGATCTATCAGCGTGATACCGAGGCTCATGTTCTCGACGAGCGAGCGGTACCTCGCCTCGCTCATCCTCAGAGCCTCTTCCGCCAACCTGCGTTCCGTCACGTCTCTTATTACGCCGATGGCGCCGCGTATACTCCCGTCTTCGCCCCGCCTGACCCTGCCCTGTTCCTCGAACCATACAATCCGGCCGTTCCGGTCCCTGGCTCTGAACGTGGTCGGGAATTCCCTGCCGGTGGTCACGGTCTCCTGAAAATCCGAGAGGACCCTGTCCATGTCCTCTAAAACGCCTATCGTTCTCAGGGCATCGGGAAGCGGCAGCCCGATTATCTCCTCCGGCCTGTAGCCGTAGCGTTCCACGTTATGGGAAACGAACCTCAACGTCCCGTCGGCGTCGGCGCTGTAGATGATGTCGCCGGTGTTCTCGATGATGGTCCTGTAGCGTTCCTCGCTTTCCCTCAGCGCCAGTTCGGCGGCGACGCGGTCCGTGACGTCCCGGAACATGCCCTCCACGCCCAGTATCTTCCCGTCCGAGCCGCGGTAAAAGTGGCTGTTTGTGGAGACGTGGATGGGCGAACCGTCCTTCCGCTTAAGGATCACCGGATAGTCGTGGACGTTCCCGGTTTCGGCAAGGCGGGCCAGAAGTTTTTCCCTTTCCTCCGGATCGAGATAGAAAGAATCCGCCCGCCGCCCGATTATCTCGTCCGGGCTGTCGTAGCCGAGTACCCGGCAGGCGGATGGGCTTGCCATTATCACGACGCCGTTCGCGTCCGTCCGGTAGAAGACGTCCGATACGTTCTCGATGACGCTCCGATACTTCGCCTCGCTCTCCCTCAGCGCGTCTTCCGCGCGCCTCCTTTCGGTTATGTCGGTGGCGAAGATGAGCGCGGCGCGCTTGCCATCCGGCATGGGCGGCAGAGGACAGACGCTATCCCGGAAGTATCGAGTCTCGCCCCTGAGTTCGCTCTTCGACTCGCCGAAATACCCCTTCCCGCTCTCTATCGCCTTCCTTATACCAGCCATGTGGGCATCGGCCGTATCCCTCGGGAAGACGTCCCACAGCTTCCGGCCGACGATCTCCCCGGCGCTCATCCCGACCATCCGCGCCGCGGCACCGTTTGCGAACCGGAACACGCCATCCTCGTCAACCACGCATATCGCGTCGAGCGAGCTTTCAACCAGAGTACGATATCTCTCTTCGCTCTCCCGGAGCGCCTCGCCGGCCTTTTTCAGATCGGTAATATCCGAGGCGACTATAGCCGCTGCGCCCTTCCGTCCCTCCCGCCGCGGCAGCGGTTGTATCACGGTACGGTACCATCGCGGTTCGCCTTTCAGATAGGTGATGCGCTCGGTGACCATCCTTTCGCCGGAGGCTATCGCGCGGCGGATATCCTCCATCTGGACGCGCGCCGCCTCAGGCGGGAAAAGGTCCGACATTCTGCTCCCGACGATCTCATCCGTCTTCCGGCCGAGCCCCTCCGCCGCGGGAGCGTTCACATACAGGAAGACGCCATCCTCATCTATTTCCGCCACGACCTCGCCGGCGCCCTCAATTATCGTGAGGAGATCTCTGGCGCGATTCCCGGCCGCCAGCACCGTCCGGGCGACGGATCGCAGCAGGAATTCCAAGGACCCGGCTAGTCCGGACGCCGGACCGTCCGCGCGTATCGCCTGAAGTTCACGGGCCGCTGAGGCGAGCCCATCCAGGCTGCCGGTCTCGACCGCGCGACGGATTCCCTCGACGGCCTCCGTCAGTTTTTCGATATTGTTACCCATACTGGCATGTCCTTCCTCTGAAGCGCCACGACGGACCTTTACGCCGGACCTCCCGTACCGCCTGTCGCGCGCCTGACGCGTCCGGGGCTGGAGTCACGCGCGGCCGAATATGACGCAGGCGTTCGTTCCGCCTATGCCGTAGCTGGTCTTCATGACGAAAGCGATCCGCGCCCTCCTAGCCGTCCCCGTGACGTGATCGAGCCTGCACGCCTCGTCCACTTCCTCCAGCCCGACCGTAGGCGGGATCAGCCCTTCCCTGAGGGACATGATCGCCGCGATGCACTCCAGGGATCCAGCGGCGCCCATCGTGTGGCCCATCGCGGATTTATTGGCCGCTACCGGTATTTTCCGGCCCCTTTCGCCAAAAACCGATAATATAGCCCCGGTTTCGATTGAGTCGTTATAGGGCGTTCCAGTGGCATGGGCGTTTATGTGGTCTACTGCGTCGGGGGAGAGGCCCGCATCGGCGAGCGCGGCGCGCATCAGCGCCGATATGCCGCGGCCCTCCTTTTCCGGCGCGGTCATGTGGAACGCATCGTTGTTGGCCGACCAGCCCAGGAGCCTGGCGTGCGCGGCGGCGCCGCGACGTTTCGCGGACGCCTCGGACTCGATCAATATCGCACCTGCCCCCTCTGAGAACACCGTCCCCTTTCTCCTCCTGTCGAAGGGGCGGATCGTCTCGGGCGTCATCGCGCGGAGGGCCGAGAGGCCGGCGAAGCAGAAGAGCGACAGTTCGTCGTAACCCGCACACAGAGCGGCGTCGGCCTTCCCGGTCCTTATCAGCTCCAGGCCGGCCCCTAGGCACGCGGTACCGCTCGCGCACGACAGCGAGAGGTTTACCCGGGGGCCGCCCAGCCCGAATTCGCCGGCTACGGCAACCGCGGCGTCCCCGAAAGCATACCGGGCCAGCGAATACATCCGCCGGGCACCCCTGTTGAGCAGCGCCGTTTCGGCCGCTGACATACCGCCAAAGTTGGTACCGGTTACCAGCGCCGTCCGGCTCCTGTCCAGGCCCGGCCCGGCGCTTTCGATCGCCTCCGCACATGCGTCCCTGAGCATCCTGGCGGCTCGCGTCAGGGGCGGCCCGTCCGGTGCGTTCTCCCCTCCCGCCGCCGCAGGGTATCCTTTCACCTCGCCGGCCAGCATATTTCTGAACGCGGAGGCGTCGAAGGCCGTTATCGGACCGAGCGCCTGGCGGCCCGCAACAAGTCCTTCCCACAAAGCCGCGACCCCGCGGCCGAGAGGCGATATCGCACCCATCCCCGTTACCAGAGCGATCCGATCTCTCATCAGGTGCCGTTCTCCTTACCCCGCTGTAAGATCCCGTCCAGAGACCTCTGCGGCACCCGAGGTTTACGCCGCATCCACCCCAATCCGTCCGGGGGGCCGGACTGGCTCTAAACTCCACGCAGAGGACATCCGGAAAGGCCCGGAACAAAACCCCGCTATTTTATTCTATCACATCAGGCGCCCCGGTTCCTCGTTTCCGGAGCTTATTTCGCCGCAGGGGGCGTGGCCGTAACTGCGGCTTCTTAATGTATGGGATGCATTAGACCCCGATTCGCTTCTGTCCGCCCTCTTCGGAGAGGTACCGACCGGATATGTACCTCGGCAGCTCTCTCTCGGGCTGCGCGATCGTTTGCCGCCTGGTGCCGAGTACCATCTGTAGTGGCGTGCCCGAATGGGACAGCGGTAGCACTACAAATGTGGCCGCCCTGCCCCGCTGCGAGATCGCATGCGATCTCTCCCCTGTACGATGGAGCAGCCGGCCGCTCCGGCTGCCCGGCGACGTTTACGCCCTGCGCAGGAATCGGCGGCTTTCGAGCGGACATCCAGCGGGGGGGGTTACTTCGCGCCGCGGGAGGCGCGAATCGCCCCGAGAGCCAGCCCTCCATCAACCTGTATCACCTGCCCCGTCACGCATACCGCCTCGGGTCCGCAAAGGAGCGCGACAACTGCCGCCACCTCCTCCGGCGTGACGAATCTGCCAGCCGGTATCCTCGCCTGCAGCTCCTCTCTGGCGGCTTGCGGCAGGTCCGACGTCATGTCCGTATCGGCGAATCCCGGACTGACCACGTTTGCGGTGCAGCCGCAGAAGGCGAGTTCCGCGGCGAGCGATCTGGCCAGCCCGTGCAGGGCAGCCTTCGATGTCGCGTACGCGGCCCTGCCCTGCGCTCCCATGGTCCCGGCCTGGCTGCCAATGAGCACCCTCCGCCCGTACCGGTCGCGCCCTACGAAGGGGAATATCGCCCGGCACAGAAGCGCCGCGGCGCGGGCGTGCAGGTCCATCGCCTCGCGGTAATCCACCTCGCGCGTCAGACCGATGGGTGCGTCCTTAAGTAGGCCGGCGGCGTGGACGAGTATGGTCGGCTCCCCCATCGCCGCGGACACCTTTCCGACGAGCGCGTCAGGCGAGTCAGACTCCTTAAGGTCTGCGTCGAATGCTGCCGCCCTGCCTCCACGCGAAGCAATGAGCGCCACCGTTTCGGCCGCCTTGTCCGCGTTGCTTTTATAATGAACGGCTACGGCCGCTCCCCTCTTCGCGAGGGCCAGAGCGCAGGCTCTCCCGATGCCCCGGGAGGCTCCGGTGACAAGGGCGATCCTGCCGCCGAGCGACCCGACCTGATGCGTTTCCTCCAAAGTCCGATCCCCTCCTTATCGGTCCAGTCGCGCTGCACTGAGCGCGGCCGGCATCGCGCGGATT
>JAOACM010000118.1 GCA_026417845.1 Planctomycetota bacterium
CCATGGAGAGGGGCGGCGCGGCCGGGTCGGTAAGGATTCCCAGGCGGAAGATACGGACGATCGAGTACGACATAGCGGCAGCGAGGGCCAGGCTCGCGCCCGAGGACTATCGCGGTCATTTCGAGCTGGGGAGGCACGCGCTGTCGAAGAACCTTTACAAGGAGGCGATAGACCTGTTCGAGTACGCCCTGGCGGCGGTCCGCGAGGGGAAGGCCGAGGGCGAAGGGATAATCCCGGACGTCTACAGACTGCTCGGCCTGGCGTGGGAATTCGCCGGCGATCCGGCGAAGGCGCTGGCGGCCTATGAGGACTACGTCCGCTCCGTGCCGGGCGACGCGACGGTCCGGAAAAAGGTCGAAGAGCTGGCCGCCGTCGTGAGGAAGGAGGATGAAAAAAAGCCGGGGCCGGCCGCGCCGCCGAAGCCGGAGGTACCGGAAGGATACGAGTCTTCGGGCTGGGCCCTTCGTCCGTGGGGCTATCTGGCGACGGTGGTTATCCGGCCGGAGGCCGCCACAGGGAACAAGATACTGACCGTCCAGGGGCGGCCGGCGGACCCCGCGAAACCGGCCGACAAGACCGCCTTCGGCCGCGTCCTCGCCCCGCCGCTGGACCTCACGAAAACCCCGAGACTTACATTCAAGGCCTACAACGGCGATAAGCGGAACCTGCATGTGGCGGCCTTCTTCATAAATTCGGCCGGCGAACAGTACGAATCCAGGCAGATTACGATACGGCCGGGATGGAACGACTACGAGATACGGCTGGACGAAAAGTCGTTCAAGAGCAACAAGAACCAGTGGCAGAATTACGAGCTGGCGTTTGAAGGACGGCAGTCCGTCCGCGAGCTGGTTTTCCTCATTTATCACGGGACGAACCAGCAGCCTCTCCTCTCGCTGGACTCGATATTTTTCCGCCAGTGAGCCTCATGCTTCAGGCGGTCAGCTTCTGCGGAATCGCGCGTATCGGTTGCCGGGCCGGGCCGCTCTCATTGCTGAACGACTTTGGCCGCCGTACGAATCCATTCCCCGCGGAGCGCCCGGCTGGTACATCCGAAGTCCGCCTGCAAGAAACCATTCCGAAACCTCGGAGAAAGACCTCGATTCCACTCCCGGGTTAGCGGAAGGCGAGAAGACGGGGCGGAGTCCGTCACGCTTCTATATGCCACTCTCCCTAATATTTCGGATATCGCTATAAGCGCCATTTGGGAGTTCTAAAACTATTTCTTTTTTTGAACCCCGCCGATCCTCCTTCGTTTGAATCCCCTGGCGTGGACGCGCGAAGGGGGCGTCGCCGGCGACGATCCGGAAACGGATCGCCAGCGCCGCGCGCGTCCGGAGCGGTACGGCGACGGGCGCTGGAGGATTCTGGCGCGCGGCAAGAGAGGAGGATGCCATGAACATATGGGTCCCGGCGCTGGTTTTTTCGGCGGCGCTCGCTTCGGCCGCCGGAACGGGTGCGGCGGAGATGGTCCCGGAACTGAAGGCGGAACGGAGCAAGCTGCTGGCCGGATCAAAGGTGAAGGTCGGCGCGATCCTGAGGCTGGCGGCGCCGGAAGCCCCTGAAGGCGCCAGAACGGCTTCGGTCTCCATGGTTCTGGTAATAGATCGCTCCGGTTCGATGAGTGATGAGGGTAAGATGGAAATGGTCCATATCGCCGGACCGGACCTTGTGGATCGCATGGAATCGTCGGACGGGATAGGGATAGTGACCTTCGACAGCGTCGTCGAGCGCATCAGGCCGCTGACGGGCGTGACCGACGCCGACGGCATCAAGGCTCTTATTGCCAGACTGTCCCCCCGCGACTGTACGAACTTAGGCGGCGGTCTGCGCGAGGGTCTGGACATGTTCGAGAAAGAGAAGCGCGACGGCTCCGTGCGGCGCCTCCTCCTGCTCTCGGACGGACTGGCGAACGTAGGAGAGACGGATGTCAATACGCTTGCCGGGTGGGCCAGGGATGGCTTCCTGAAGGGGACGCGGGTTTCGTGCGTGGGGCTTGGGCGCGATTACGATGAGAACTATTTGACGAAGATAGCGCACGCCGGCGGCGGCGAATTCTACTATATCTCGAAGAAGGAGCAGTTACCGGAGCTTTTCCGCAAGGAACTGGCCGAGGGCCGGGCCGTCGTGGTGTCCGACCTGACGGCCGTGGCGCGCGTTTCGGACGGCGTGGAGTTCCTTGAGGCGGCGGGCTATCCGTTCACGAGGGGCGACGCGAAGGCGCGGGAGGTCAGGATCGGGGATCTTTTCTCTAAGGAGACGCGCCGGATGTTGCTGCTGTTCCGGATCGAAGCGCCAGGCGAAGCCGGGATCCGCAGGTTCAGGGCGGCGGATGTCGAGCTGACGTGGAAAGATGCGCTTGGGCTGCCGCGCCGCGCGGTCCTGCCGCTCGACTTCGAGCTGACGTTCGTCGAGAGCGAGGCGGCTTCCAGCTTCGATCCGGACGTACGCGCGCGCGTGATCGAGACGGAAAACTACCGGGCCCTCGACAGGGCGATGGACCATTTCCGCAAGGACGAGAAGGATAAGGCCGCGGAAGTCCTCAAGGAGGCCGAAGCGGCGGCGTCGAAAGCCGCGGCGGATACGGGAGACGGCAAGCTCCTGGCGCAGGCTGGCCAGCTCGCACAGGCCCTTCGCGAGGTCGAAGGGATAGTCGATGCCCGCGACGCCCAGATATTCAACTCGGAACAGGGTGCGTTCGGGCAGAGGCGCGGCAGCGGTCGGATGACGATGCTCCTCCGGGCGGGAGGGACGGAGAAAACGGAGTGTTATGTAGATGTGGCTGGCGACTGGCTGTGCAGGCGCCGGGAGGAGGCTGGTTCCTGGGACCCGGCAAAGGAGGGCGGGCGCGTGGAGGAACGGCAGGACGCCACGGCGCTGGCGCTCCTGGGATATCTCGGGGCAGGACATACCGAAAAGGGCGGCAGGCACAGGGAAACCGTACAGCTGGCCGTATTCTGGCTGATGTCCCGACAGGAGGAAGACGGCAGGATAGGGGACGAAGCGGGCGCGCCGGGGGACGCCCTGGCGAGGTTCCGCGCGCGGTACAGACACGCGATGGCGACGGTAGCGCTGTGCGAGGCGGCCGGTATGGGGCGCGTACCCCATACTGTCGAGGCGGCGCAGAAGGCCGTTACCTGGCTGTGCTCCCAGCATCCGCTGAAGGGACTGGAGAAGGACCTCGAGGGCGCGGCGGGGCGGACGCCGGAGGACGCCGCCGGCGTGGGCTGGTGCGTCATGGCGATCAAGAGCGCGAAGATTGCGGGGCTGAAGGTACCGGAGGAGGCGTTCATGGAAGCCGGCGACTTCCTGGAGAGAAGGAAGCTGGCGGTGGCCAGTGGGGCGCCGGCTTTGCGGTTCAATTTCTTCGGCGCGGACAGGACCTCCGCGCCTCTGCTCGACACCGCCTGCGGCATCCTGTGCAGGCAATTTCTGGGAACGGGGCGCGAGGAATGCGCGCCGACCATCGAGTGGATGTTGCTGCAGCCCGGTGGAATGCCGGAATGGGGCGATTCGTTCGACTGGTATTACACCTACTTCGCAAACCTGGCGTCGTTCAACGTCGGCATGGAAACCTGGCAAAAATGGAACGCGCACCTTAAGAACATAATGGCGGCGAACCGGTCCGCGGACGGCTCGTGGGATCCGGTCGGCAACATGAAAGGCCGCGGCCGCATATTTTCGACGGCGATGGCCAGGCTTTATCTGGAGGTCTACTACCGCTATCTTCCGATCTACAGGTAACCGCCGCACCGGCTGTCGCCCAAGCGGACCGTAGAACCGCGATCTGCCCGCGAGGGATGAAGGCCGGCATGCGGGCCGGATGTAATTGCTGACCGGGTCCAGGCTGGGGCTGTTACCTGTAGTAGTGCGCTCGAGCGGGACGAAAACAGCGCCACCACATATGCCCAGCGCCCCCGCGCCCCCCACATATATGGAGCGGGAAACAATTACGGCCGGATGTTGCCGCGTCCGGGCCGCCCGGCGCGACAGAATCCGCGGCGCTGCCATCCCGCCGATGCCCGACCGCAAGCCGATTTTCCCCCTTCCCCCCTGAAGAGAGCCGTGACAAGGTTCATGTGATATTGGTGCTTGGTGCAGGTCCGGCCCGTGTATAATGGCCAGGGCGTCGCCGCACGCGCTTTTCGGTCTGGCGGCTGGAGGACGTGGGATCGCAAGGGGAGGCTGCGTGGCACAAGGAGCTCGCGAACCGAAGTTGACCGTCCGGAAGGACCGGGCGCTGCTGGTCGCCGGCGTGCTCGACGGGATGTACGAGAAGGGAGAGGAGCCGCTGGAAGAGCTGGGGCGATTGGTCGTGGCGGCCGGGGCGGAGGTCGTCGGGGGCGTCGTTCAGCGCATAAGGGAGATAAACCCGAAATACCTGATCGGCGCCGGGAAGATAGAGGAGGCCGGAGAGCAGGCCCGCAGACTGGGCGCTTCCGTCATCATATTCGACAACGACCTGACTCCGGCGCAGGGCCGGAACATAGAGCGCGCAACGGGGGTAAGGGTCATAGACCGCTCCGAGGTGATCCTCGACATATTCGCCTCGCGCGCCAGGACCCGCCTGTCGAAGAATGAGGTGGCGCTGGCGATGCTGGAATACCGCCTGCCGCGGCTGCGGCGGATGTGGACGCACCTCGAGCGGCAGGAGGGCGGCATCGGGATGCGCGCCGGGCCCGGCGAACGGCAGATCGAGACGGACCGGCGCGCCATCGAGAAGCGGATATGGGACCTTAAGCGCGAGATAGCGGAGATGCACGCGCGGAAGGAGCGCGCCGCGCGGCGCCGTACCGAGGAATTCTTCCTGGCGTGCCTCGTCGGCTATACGAACGCGGGAAAGTCCACGCTGCTCAATGCCCTGACTGGCGCCGGAGTGGTGGCCGATGATCGCCTCTTCTCGACGCTGGATACCAAGAGCGCCGCCGTCAGGCTGAAGGGAGGCCGCAGGATAATACTTTCCGACACGGTCGGATTCGTCAGGCGGCTGCCGCACAGGCTGGTGGCCAGCTTCTATGCGACGCTGGATGAGGCGCGATCGGCGGACCTTCTGATCCATGTTGCTGACGCTTCTTCGCCGATAGTGCGCGGCCAGATAGCTGCCGTCAACGGGACGCTGAAGGAGATAGGGTGCGGGGAGACGGAGAGGATGCTGGTATTCAACAAGTGCGACGTTCCTGCGGCCGATCCGGTGGAGCGGCGTGCGCTGAAGCACGATTTCCCCGACGCCATATGGATATCTGCGCTCCGCGGCGACGGGCTGAACGCTTTGCGCGCAGAGATCGTCCGCCGTTCCGAGGCCGGCTGCCGCCCGATGACGATATCGGTGCCCGTAACCGACGGCAGGCTGATGTCATGGATCGCGACTCACCTTGCGGTGGACGGCAGCGGTATCGACGGCGACAGGATGCTCTACAGGGTCAGGGTTCCTCCCCGAGCCCTGGAAGGACTGCGGAAGCGCTGGGGCGACGGGCTGCGGATACTGGAGGGGTGGAGCGCTTCCGAGGACGGGGAAAGGTGGAGGTCGGGCGGGGAGACGGGACCGGCTTCCGAGTGGTGAATGTTCCCGGTCCGCCAGCGGCGGCGCTTCCCGCAGGCGTGCAGGGCGATATCCACCTGCCGTGCGCGGGCCATTCCCCCTCGCGCCCGGCCCTGGCCCTGCCGCCAGGGTCCACATGGATGTATTCCGGAGATAAGACGCGACGTGCCGTTGAGCCTTTTCCGCCATATTCCGCTCTCCGCGCGGCCGACTTACCGCCTGCACCTGCGGACCGCCCTGTGGTGGGGCGTGCAGATGGCCGTCATAGAACAGGCATCCTACATCGCGCTGACGGAGTACGAGTGCAGCCGGTACGAGGTCGGTCTGATGGCCGCTGGCGCCGGGATCGGGATGATCCTGAGCTGGTTCGAGGGGCGGAGGGTGGTCGGCCGGAGCAAGGCGATGTTCGCCTTCTGGCCGAGAGTAATCTGCGGAGCCGTGCTGATCCTCTCGGGGACGTTCGGCGGCAGGTTGTGCATTGTGGGCGGGGTGGTTCTTGCGCGGATAGCCAACTTCCTCGCGTCGCCGGCCATAGCGGCGATATGGAGAGCCAACTATCCGCCGACTCACAGGGGAACGATACTCGGGTTCGTCGCGGCCCGGCAGGCGCTCGTGACGGCGGCGGCCGCGTTCCTGTTCAGCATGATCCTGGAGCGGATGACCGGCACGCCGGCGCACCGGATACTGTTCGCCGGGGCCGGGATCGCGGCGATAGTATCGGGCCTGTATTTCCTGCCGATGCGGGTGAAAGGGGATCGCGACGAGATCGCGGCGCGGGAAGCGGAGGAGAAGAGGGCCGCGGGGGGCGGCGAGCCGGAGCATCCGCCCGTCCACTGGCCGCCATGGCCGCACGAGGATTCCGGGGGATTTCACGGCGATGCCTGCGAAGGTCGGGCGGCCGGTGCGCCGGGGCCTTTGGACGTCATAAGGCGGAACTGGGCATTCCGCAGATTCCTGCTTGCGTACTTCCTGATGGGTTTCGGCAATCACATGGCGACCCCCGTGCTGGCGGTTTTCCTCAAGGAGTATCTCCGCTGCGGGTACATGGAGGCAGTGATGTTGACGACGGTGGCCCTCTGGGGCACGCACGTCCTGACCGTCGGCGGGTGGGGCCGTTACCTCGACCGCGCCAATCCGCTCCTCGTCCGCTCCTGGGCGACAGTCCTCACCTCCGTGGACGTATGGATGCTGTTCGCCGTGTCGCTTTTCGTGCCTGGCGCCGGCGGGGGGATGCCGGACGCAGCCTTCCGCGTCACGCCGCTGATGTTCGGTTGCGTCCTGCTGGGGCGTCTGATGCGCGGGGCGGTCGAGGGGGCCGCCAGCCTGCTCTACTCGCTCGGCGTCATGTATTTCGCGCCGAGGCGCGAGGTTCCCGTATATTACTCGGCGCACATGACCCTAACCGGCATCCGGGCCATCGTCGGGCCTATGGTCGGCGTGGCGCTGATGGGCATTCCGGGTTTCGGGGCGAGGGGCGTTTTCCTGTCGGCGGGGATACTCGGCGCCGTCGCGGCGTGGCTGTTCCACGATCTCGGCAGGCGCTACAGACCGCCCGGGTCGAACGGCAGCTTCGCCGACATGGAAACCGTGCTGGACGGCCCTGACCCCGCACGGGCGGCAGGAGAGACGGCTGCCGAGGAGCACGGAAGGCATCCGGAGCACGACTGACGGCGTTTTCCGTCCCCGGCGCTGCCGGCGCGGGGAACGGACCGGAGCCGATGGAGAGATCGGGATGTCCGCCCAGCCCGGCGGTGCTGGCGGCGGGGGAGCGGCCGCGCGCCGGCGGCACGCCGCCGCGTCCGGACCGGGCATCCGGCGGATAATCCCGCGCGGGGCTGAAGGGGGGAGGCGGGCTGGAGCGTTCCGGCTGGAGCCCCGGTGGCAGCGACGCGAATATCCGCGTGAGGAGGGGACCGATGCTCGAAGAGACGAAAGTACTGATAATCGGCGGAGGGCCGGCTGGTCTGACGGCAGGCATATATGCGGCTCGCGCGAAACTGGACCCGATCCTGATCGCCGGTCCGCTGCCCGGCGGACAGCTCACCGGCACATCCGATATCGAAAATTTCCCCGGATTCCCCGAGCCGCAGGAAGGCATGCGGCTGATGGAGAATATGCAACGGCAGGCGGAGCGTGTCGGAACAAAAATAATCCTCGACGAGGTCAAATCGCTCGATCTCCGGCGGCGTCCGTTCTCCGCCACGGTATCCTCCGGAGACGAGTACCATGCGCGGACGATCATATTCGCCACCGGGGCCAGGCCCAGGATGCTAGGACTGCCGGAGGAGAAGGAATTTCTGGGGCGCGGGCTTTCGACCTGCGCCGTATGCGACGGGGCATTCTACCGCGGGAAGGAGGTAGCGGTCGTCGGAGGGGGCGACAGCGCGATGGAAGAGGCCGGCTACCTGGCCAAGATGTGCCGCAAAGTGACGGTGATCCACAGGCGCAGCGAATTCAGGGCTTCAAAGATAATGGTCGAGCGCGTGCGGGCCATGCCGAACGTGACGTGGGAGCTGGATTCGGTGGTTACAGCCATCATCAGCGACCCGGCCCGCAAGGGGGTGGCGGGCGTGGCTGTCAGGAACGTCGGGACTGGAGGAGAAAAACAGATCCCCGTCGCCGGCGTATTCCTGGCGATAGGCCACATCCCTGAAACGGGGCTGGTGAAAGGGCAGGTGGAACTGGATGAGGAAGGCTACATCGCAGTCAACGAACGCCAGGAAACGAACGTGCCGGGCTTCTTCGCCGCGGGCGACTGCCACGATCGCCGGTGGCGGCAGGCGGTGACGGCGGCAGCCTTCGGATGCCGCGCCGCGCTCGAGGCGGAGCGCTACCTTACGCGCGAGGGGATAGCATGAAGCGCTCGCCCCTACGGGAAGGGAAGGAGGCAATTGTCGGCCGCACCCGCGTGATTGCGGCATCGCTTTAGCGTATCCGTTTAGAGCCTGTCCGAAGACCTCCCCGGCGCGGAGCTTACACGCCAGGCGGTCCCCACTGCCCGGCGGGGGAGCCTGGGGACAGGCTCTTGTTTGCAGTGCCGTTGTCGTACAATCAGGCGCACTGTAATTGTTTGCCGTCCCATACGTTGAGGCACAGCAGGCGGAGCGGATCCATTTGTAGTGGCGCCATTGTTGCCCCGTTCGGGCGCGCCGCTACGGATAGCAGCTGCCACCTGAACGCGGCAGACAATTGCGGCCGGAGGGGCCGGTTCCATGCGAGGCCGGAAGCATGAAAATGTGCGCGCCGGAGATCGCGGGAAAGCCGCGGTCGAGCGATACCACGACCGCGTCGCCGGTATCTACGATTCCACATACGAGTCCGATCCCTACTGGAGGTGGTATTCCGAGATAACATGGCGGCATATCAGGCGGTTCCTACCGCGCGACCTCTCGGCCCGGTGCCTCGACATCGGCTGCGGCACGGGGGTATGGGGGCTCAGATTGTTGAAAAGCGGCTACCGGACGGACTTCCTCGACATATCTGAACGCATGCTTGAACAGGTCCGTAAAAAACTCGAACGCGTCGGCGCCGCGCACCCGCCGCGGCTCTTCCGCGCCCCGGTCGAAGACATGTCGCAACTGGAGTCGGAGGGGTGGGATTTCGCGGTCGGAGAGGGCGATCCGCTCGGCTGCGCCGGCGATCCTGACCGCGCCATGAAGGAGATCGTCAGGATCCTTAAACCCGGAGGCGTGATGGTGATGTCGGTTGACAATCGCATGGCCGGCATTGAGCATTATATTCGCGATGGAGACCTGGACGGACTGGAACGTTTCCTGCGGAACGGGCGTACTCGCTGGGTAACCGACAGGGAGGAGGAGCGGTTTGAGATAACCGCCTTCACCCCGCGCGAGATAAGAGATATGTGCGCGGTGCGCGGGCTGGAACTGTTGAGTCTTATAGGCAAGACGGTGCTGCCGCTGCGACGCCGGCCAGGACTGTTGAAAGACCCCGTCGCACGCGAGCGGCTGACAGCGATAGAGGAGAGGCTCCACGCAAGGGAGGATGCTCTCGGGCTGGCGTCTCACCTCGAGTTCGCCGCGCGAAAGCCGGGTTGACGGGGCCCGTCGCTGGCGGGTAGACGGCAGGCAGATGTGCCGGGGATGCAGAGAGGGCCGGGAGCCGGTTGCGCCCGGGCGGGGATGCGCGCGTGGCGGGCGCAAACCGGCGCCGTAGATACGGAGAGGGACCTGCTCATGGATATTGTTCATCGCGACGGGACGGGGCATGTGGCGCTGGAATTGTGCGGGAAGTCGAAGCGAGACGCGCTTGGCATCCGCGTGGCGCTTCTACTGGCGGCGCTCGCGCCCGCCGTTTCCGCCGGCGCTCCGGTCGGAGCGGGCGACGGGCCGGGCGGGTCGGATGCGGCCGGATTGGCGGAACGGCTTGAACGCGTCGAGAAAAGGCTCGAGCGCATCGAACGGATGCTGGAACAGATATACGGGGCGCGCATGAGGGCTGAGGCGCCTTTCCGCGAAGATCCCGGGCTGGTGGCGGCCGTGGAGCGGATCGAGAGGAGCGGTGCGGC
>JAOACM010000119.1 GCA_026417845.1 Planctomycetota bacterium
ACCTTCGCAACGGTCCCGTCAGAATCCGCAGCAGTAACATTGATCGTTATGTCCGCCGGAGCCGTGAACGTCGCCCCGTTGGACGGACTCGTGATCGAAACCGTCGGAGGCACGTTCGCCGGGTTCACGGTGATGGTCGCCGCGGCGCTGACGGTCGTGGCGCCGCTGTTATCCGTCGCCTTAGCAGTCAGAGTGTACGTCCCCGCCGCAACCCCGTTCCATGCGCAGCTGTACGGAGACGTCGTATCCTCCCCAAGCTTCGTAGACCCGTTGTAAAACTCCACCTTCGCAACGGTCCCGTCAGAATCCGCAGCAGTAACATTGATCGTTATGTCCGCCGGAGCCGTGAACGTCGCCCCATTGGACGGACTCGTGATCGAAACCGTCGGAGGCGTGTTCGCCGCCGGATTGACCGTAATTGTTACCGGGAAGGTCCCGCCGTAGGACAGGCTGATCTTGCCTTGTGCATCGGCCGCACCGGAGAAAACCTGGCTGCCATTGGCAAGAATGTTGTAGTTTTGTCCTGCGACCAGGCCGCCGATCGTATGCGAAACCGTACCCGGAACGCCCACGGCGGTCTCCATCCACTTTCGCTCGCCTTCGCCGGATATCGGCCACTCGATGACCTGAACCTGCACCGCCGCGGCCGACGGCCGGACATCGAGAGGAACGGCGGCATACAGCTTCTCGCCGCTGACCGCTCCAGTCGAAAATGTGGCCTCCCCCGTCGCGCTCAGCAGCGTCGCCGACTCCCGGAAAGGACGCCGGAAATCGGCCAGGGTCAGGTCGGCGGCCTGATTATCGCCCAGCACGACGATCTGTTCCCCGGTCGCGCCGGTCGGATCGGCCGTGGCGCTTAGAAGCAACAGCTTCCTGTTGGAAACGGCGCGGATCTCCGGAGAAATCGAAACGATATATTTGAACACCGAGTGCGACGGCTGAGCGGCGTTGCCCGTCCGCACATAAGGGAAATAGCTGCCGTTGGTCATTTTGAGCGACAGGTAATACCACTCGAAAGGATAGTCGAGCGGCCAATTGAAGCCACCTATGGAAAACGTCCCCCAGACCAGGTTTCCCGTGGCGAAGGAGGATGGGATGGTCGTCCTCAAGTCTCCGCTGCCGTCGAAGGTCACATCGCGCTGCAGAAACAGATCGAGGGATGGGCAGGGATCGGATTTGAAGAGCAGATTGAAATCTACGCCGGTCAGCAGAGCCGCAGGCGTGGGCGGCAGTTCGTCGGGCGACACCTGTATCCACCCTCCGCACTGTACGGACCCCTCGACCGTAGGCATAGCAAAAGACATGGTCCCCGAATCCTTGGCGCCGCGGCAGGGCTGGCCATGGGTGGGCCAGACGTAACCGTCGTTCCAGTAGTACTTCAAGGTGCGCTCCGCCGTCGGTCCGACCAGAATTCGCGCCAGCCGAGTCTCGACGTTGCCATGAGGGTCTGTCACGTCCGCGATCAGAGAATACAAGCCCGGGCGCGTAGGAACGAAGCTGCCGCTTACGACATTGCCGCTCTGGTTTTTGTTCAAGGGCATGGCCGGCACGGTCCTGACCGAGCAGACCGATCCGGCAGACGCCGTGCCGTCTATGAGCGACATGGCCAGGCTGAAGTCGAAGGCCTCGCCCACGTTGCCGGTGCGGCGCACGTTGGTGAACCGGAAAAGCCTCAGGTTGTTCGCCATCGGACTTTGAGACTGGTGCGTCAGACGATTGCCGAAAAAGCTGCTCGCGCCGGCCCTGGCGACACCCCTCAGCCCCGTGCGCCCTCCGGCAATGATGTTGTTGGCTATGACGGCATCCTGACCCCAGAGTACCATGGCGCTTGTGTTCGTATCGGCGAAGACGCAGTTCCTGACGGTCAGGCCGGTTCCGCCGGCGGAATACACGCCGCTCCATTGATTGCCTTCGAACCGGCAGCCCTCGATGACGATGTTGTCGCCTTGCGCCAGTATCCCCTGGACGAAGCCGCGAATCACGAGGTTCCTGATGGTTACGTTTCTGCGCCCCGAGACCTTTATACCCTTGGATCCCCACCCTTCGCCTACTTCTCCATTGCCCAGGCCGACCGAGGTTATCGAGTGACCTTGACCGTCTATGGTGATGTTGTCCGCGTTGACCACCAGACCGGCATCCCAAAACGCCCCGAACGAGTAGTCTCTGTCCAGTGTCATATCGGAGGTTACGCTGATCCAGGAATCGAGCGACAGAGCGTATTCAGGCGCCGCGACAGGTACGAGCAATGCCGCACTCAGGACAAAGACAACCGTTGCCGGACTGAAACCTGCCGCCAACCCCCGGTTCGAACCTCTGAAGACCGGGCGACCGGCACAACCAGTACGGATCATCGCTTTGCCCTCCCCGTTCAGAATCTTTCCCTGCCAGAGCCGCTCCGCACAGATGCTCCGGCGCAAGCGCGCCGGAGAGGAATCCGGGGCGAAGCGATCCGGCCCCGGACAACCGTAGAGCACGCGGACGTCCGGGCGGGTTTGGATGGGGGCGAGGAATCCCGCGGAGGGACTTGGTGCCTCCCCTTCCCCCATCGCGGATACCAGGCCCCGTTCCGGCCTCGATCCCCCAGCGACACGATGCTCCGTCGCCCGAGGCGCGTATGCGTCCGATCCCGCGGGCGCCGGCTTCCCCGGCGACGGCAAGCGTATCTGAACGCCGGTCGCCATCATCGCGAACCGTCCTCTACTTCCCTCCGAATGACGGCATCTCGCCCCTCGATAAAGCTGCGGCCTCTTCATCCGACAGACGGCGCGGGTCGCCGTTTGCGAGAACCGTGAATGGACCGTCCATTCTCGCCTTTACGCTTTCGATGTCGCGGACCCGGGCCGGGACGTCGGTCAGAGCCGAAACCTCCATCGTCTCCACGCATTGACATTTGAGGATCAGACCAAGCCGGGAGGGAGGTTTGCCGGAGACGCGCATCTTTACGCTGGCAGCGGATCCGTTCGCGAACAACACGATGCGCCCGCGAAAAGCGTAGATTTCCAACTTACAGACCGGCGGCGATTCGTCTCTGGACCCGGCGACAGTAAAGGTGTTCCCCCAGTAAACGTTGGGTTCGATGCCCCCGTTGCCGCAGTAGGTCCCCATCAACACGCCGGATGATCCCCAGGACTGGAATCTGCTCGTTACGGAGATCTTTATCGCCCGATGTGATGCCACTTCCACCGGGATCTCGATCACGGTCGGCTGGTCGGCGGACGAAAACATCCCCGCCATCCCCTGCCTCGATTCCCACTTCCATTCCCCGCGCAATACCCGGAAGGAATCGGTCGGGGGAGCCATCCTGAAATCCCAACGTTTGAGGAGACGCCCTTCGATACCCGGATCGGGAGCGTCGAGGGCCTTATCTGGGTTCCGCGTCGCGCCCGGCGGTTTGCCGGTATCGGGCATATCGCGTTTGGAATGGATCGCCGCCGCAACGACAGCCAGCGACACGGCCCCGGCCAGCGCGCCCGCGATCGCGAGCGTTTTGGCCGCAGATGCGCCCTTCGCGGCCGCCGGTCCGGCGGATGCATCGCTCAGGCTCGATACCACCCGCATCCTCAAGGACGGAGAAGCCGTATGCCCGGAACATAATGCCTTTGCCATATTCTCGTTCGACGCCGCGTGAGCCATGGCGGCAAGACCCGCCTGCCCCAGGCAGCTGCGCAACTTGTCCAGGACGCGGGCCAGCTTGAAGGAAACGGTGCTTCGCGGAATTTTCATCGCCCTGGCGATATCGGCATGGGTCATCCCTCCGCCATAGTAGAGCGCCAGGAGCCGCTGGGATTCCGGCGAGAGCATGTCTATCGCCCTACGAAGCGCCTCGACCGCCTCGACCGTCTCTATTTTCTCCATGGCGCCCGCTTCGCCTTCCCGCGTTTCGTCCGGTCCACCCAAGCCTTTCATCGCGTGTCTCCGCGCAACCCTGAGGATGTCCACGCTCTTCCCGGCAACTATGGAAAGCATCCAGGGCCTCGCTGCTCCTTCGCCGCGATACTCGCCCGCGCGGGTCCAGATCGTCAACATCCCCTCCTGCACGGCGTCCTCGGCGAGGTCTTCGCGCTCCGTTATCCGGCGAGCCAGGCTCAGGAGCGCGTCGGCGTGCCGGGCGTACAGCGCCTCGAACGCCTCCCGGTCGCGGCGTTCGGCTATCGCGGCAAGCAACTCGGCATCCGACATTTCCGGTATCGGCTTCATGAGCGGAATTGTCCCACCGCCTCCTCATCGGCCCCTGCCCGGCGGGATCGGGCGACCGCCGGCCGCGTTCGGACCGGGGATGCCCTTGCCGGGAGCGCCCCCTTGTTGCGATTTCCCAAACCGCTCCATCGCTCTCGAATCGCCGCAGAATCCTTCGCCGCGGCCCGCGACGGAAGCGGACGACCGCTTTGCGGTCCGTCCGCATCGCTTGCCATAATATTGTCGTAAGCGGAAGGGAATCGGCCAAAAAAAAGTCGCGACTCGAGCGTTTTTTTCTGACGACGCCTGGGTCGGCAGCACGAACGCGCGCGGTCGGCTCCTGAAGCAGCGGACCTGCCCCGCAAGCCGTCCGAACGGCGGAAGGCGCGAAATTTACCGCAGCATCCCCTTCGCGCCCGTGTAGCTGTAGATGCTTATCCCGCTGTTGCCGCGGCGCCGGGCCGTCTCCTCGTAGACCGCCAGCTTTTCCCGCGCCGCCGCCTCGTCCAGCCCCTTGAACGAATCCGTTATTATCCCGGCGATGAACGGGACGGCCGGTTTCGGTTCGACCTTCAGATGCGAGAACTGGTTGGCGAGCGTTTCGGCAAAAGGACCGGGTTCCAGGCCGTAGTCCATCGGCACGACGAAGTCCAGCAGCCTGCCGTCCACCCACTCCGGCCAGCGCTGCGCCACCTCCAGCCCGCACCACGGGTACCCGGCGAAGACCGCCGCCGACAGCTTCCGCCCGCGCGCCGAGGCGTCAGCCTTTATCCGCCGCACCAGCTCCGTCACCCTGGACGCCTTCCAGGCGTACCATCTCTCCAGCCGCGCCTTGTCCGAGTACAGCCAGGCGACGCGCGAGGCGAGGTCCGGGCCGGAATCGAAGAAACCTATGCCGGTCTCCCGGTCGAACTCCCGCAGCGTCGGCTCGTCGAAGCTGTACCTGCGCGAACCCTCCAGCCTCCCCCTGACGGCCGCCATCGGGTCATCCGGGTTATACGCCTCCTTCGCGCCGGCCTGCTTCGACGGCGGGCCGAAGTCGAAGCGGATGTAGTCGAGGTGTATGCCGTCAGCATCGTACCTGTCCATGAGCTCGCGGCACAGTGCCGCGAGGTAGTCGCGCGCGCCGGGCCGGGCAGGGTTCAGGAAGACGAACGGCAGCCGCTCGGCAGCCCGCCCTCCACCGGCGCGGCATTCCAGAACGTGCGATCCGTCCCAGTTGACGCAGAACCATTCGGGGTGAGTTTCGGCCGGCGGGGGAGGCCCTTTGCAGGATATCTCAGGCGAACCGCCCTTCCCGAGGTCCGGCGGGCCGGCGTTGGCCATGCACACCCATATGTGGGTCTCGATCCCCGCCGCGCGGCTCGCCCGGGTCAGTTCCGGCAGCGGGTCCCAGCCCTCGTACGCCGCCAGCCTCGGCGCCACATCGCTCGGATACGTCACCGCCCCGACGACATGGTTCACGCACGGGAAGGACACCGTAATCCCGTTGCGCCCGCACCAGCGGACATAGGCGTCTATATCGCCGGGCGAACGGATTTCCCGGTTGATGTCCATCCACACGGCCCGGAGCCCGGAATCTTTCATCGCCCCGTCTCCTCGACTCCTTCCCTTCCCCTTGACGCCGCGCCTCCCCGCCCAGCGCGGATTCCCGGCGACATCGTGGCTGCCTCGCGCCTCCCTCGCCACCGGCGCTCCGCTGCCGCCGGCGGCGAATCGCGATCCTGCGCCGGCGGTCCCGTCCCGGACTCCGGGCCTTCCGCCGGAATCCCCGCCCGCGGCGCTATGGTACCGTTCGCGGTTCTACGGCACCGGCGCCGTCTCTTCGGCTGCGTAGGTCAATGCCGCCTTCAGAAGGCGGTTCTGGTCGGAGTCAATGACATAGAAACTTGTGTCCGAGGCTGTCACGCCGCGCGGGGTTACCAGGTGGATGCCGCCGGCCTTGGGGTCGGCGTCGTCCACGTTGCCGTAGCGGCCGAAGCGGGCGACTCGATTGCCGTTGGAGTCGTACACCACCACCGAGCACAGCTGCCGTGCCGGAATCCAGGCGCGGGCGAAGCCGTCGAGGTCCCAGAGGTTGTGGGCGCAGTTGCAGTCGCGGCCCATGTGGCCGCTTACGCCGACAGCCCAAAGCGCCTTTACTGTCGCGGCATTCTTAGACATACTGATCGGCACGGTGGCCACGCCCTCCTCGGTGGAGAACTTGCCGTTGCCCAACCCCCGCAGCTTCATCAGGGTGCCGCTGCCGCCGAATACCCGCGGACCTTGCGTCACGTCGGTTATTCCATCGAGCTTGTCCTGTCCTTTGGGCAAAGTGTCGCCGGCTACGATGTAGAGATTGCCGTCGCGGTCCATATGGACGCCGTAGCCCCAGTTGCAGGCAGCGCCGATGGCGTCGCTGGAGAGCAACCTGCCCTCCAGCGTCCAGACTTGGAGAGCCTTGTCACGTCCCGGATAGGTCAACTTGTGCTTGGCCTGCCATTCTGGGGCCACGTCCTCGACTAGCACCAGCATATGGCCGGTAAAGCTTACCGAGAAGCCCGGGTCGTGAATGTTCTTCGAATCAACTTCTCCGGTCCATAGAACTTCGTTGAGGCCGCTGTTAGGGTCCGCGATCAGGGCTGGGCCGATGTCATGAGTGCCCTTCCCTCGATCTCCCATGGGACCGGGGATGCCCTCGATAATTACGTCGCCGCGGATTTTGGGGTTGGGCTTGACAGCGTGAGCCTCGGACTTATCGGCGAAAGGAACGCCCTTCCAGTTGCGGTCCACGCGCAGGAGGAACCACGAGCCGCCCATCCCGCCGCAGCTCATGTATATCCGGCCATCGAGACCGAAGCTCAGATACGAGATATTCCACCAGTTGCCCTTGCCGCCGCCGTTGAATGCCGTGTCGAGCTGGCCGGTCTTGCCGCTGTAGCGAATGACCCGGCAACCCGGCGTGCCGGACTTGGTGAGGCAATAGAGGTCATCGGTAACCGGGTCCACGAAGATGCGTGGAGAGCCGCCAAAGAGGCCGTCGGGTACCGCAGGGGGCGGGAATTCCACCTTGCGTGGTGGAGCCTTCTCGGCGAAGAGCGGCTTAACCTTGGCCTCGGCTGCTTTCGCCACGTCCATCTTAGGCTGGTGAGCGGCGGCCCCGAACGCCGAGAACCACCCGCCCACCGGGACTTTGTCGCCCCACTTGGTGGTTGCGAGCTTGCTGGTGAGCTGGCTCAGCACCTCCGCGGGAGTCTCAGCCGGAGGCGGCAGGATCGTGCGGAAATATTTGCCATCCTTCTCGATGTAGGTACCCTTGGCAGGCGCCCAGGCGATATCGCGCTCGTACTTGGCCTGAAGGCCCAGCGACACTTTGACCTTGCACCCTCCTCCGCCGGAGGCTCCGGCGGGCAGGGCCGGTTTGAAATCGTCCGTCAGCCCGTCCCATTCGATCCTCTGGGAGAGGGAATTCTGCTGGAACGGCCATGGCGCGTTCGGGCCCAGAACGCCCGAGGCCAGATGCCGCACGATCTTTCCGTCAGGCCCGACTATCGCCACAGTCGCGTCGCATTTGCCCTTCGACGCGAAGGTTATGACCCACTTGTCACCCTGCTTCTCCACCTTCGGCTTCTGCGTGAACTCGAACACCTCCTCCCGCTCCTGCATCCCGTTGTACGGATTGACCGGCGCGGGTTTCCCGCCATAATCCTCGCCGGCAGCCCCGGCCCCGCATGCGCATAAGAACGCGACCGCCGCGGCACGGCATCCCGCAACCATCGCCGCCGCCACGAATACAGGCATCGCCCGCCGTTCCATGCCCATCCAGATACCTCCCGCCGGAAAGGCGGCCAGCTTCGAACCACAAGCTCTGATCCCTATGTCCCCGGACAGGCCCTTCATACGCCAACTTCTTTCAGCCAGTACACGGACGGCCTTCGCCCCCCCCGCCCCGCCGCAGGCCCTCCTCCCAACATACTACACCGCGGCGGGCGGCGGGTTGAGCGGAAAATACATGCCGTGTTATTATGTGTTGCTACTCGATGGATGCCGGCCGGCGGTCCGGCGGATCCCGCGGGCCATCCGGCTCCGGCGTATAGCTCATGAACAGCCGGAAGACCGACTCCCGGCGCCACTCGTCGTACCGTGCGCCAAGCTCGCTCGCACGCGCCTCCTCGTCGGGGGTCGGTTCCCTCCCCTCCCCCGCGGCCCGGCGCGCGACGCGCTTCTCGAAAACCTCCTTCGGCGATACGAAAACGCACTGCCAGGAAATGTAGCTCGACACCGCCGAGACGGGCAGAGAACATGCGAGCGCCAGCAGCAGCCACTTGAGCGCGCCGGCCGACCGCGAATCGCGGGGACTCTTGCGGCGCGCCAGCCAGCCCGTCACCATCCCAGGGACGCCCCAGACAGGCCAGCTCAGGATGGCCAGCGCCTGGAGATAGCCCTCGATGCGAAGCATATCCTTGGGCATGCCCCCGCGCACCATGCTGAAAATCCGGGCCGATAACCATCGCGAAACGGTGAACTCGGAGGGCTGCCAGCGCGAAAAGGCGCGCCATGTGACGACCGTATCGAACACGGCTGCGGCGGAAACCAGCAACCCCAAGCCTGCCAGGACGAAAGCAATGCCCGTCAGGAACTTCCCGCGTCCGGCCGGTCCAGGAGCGGGGGCGGGCGGAACGGCGTCGGGTCCGCTCATTTCAGCCTGGCGCTCCAGTGAGGGTGTTTGCAGGCCAGACCGCCAAAGGTGATCCGGACCTGAGTGCCGCCGCTCAAGCCAGCAACGTAGAGCTCCTGCTCCCTGATCATCACCCATCCCTCGCCGAGCGACTTGCCCGCGGCGCTGGCCGAGTAGACCAGATACCTGGCGTCGGGGCTCGGCGCCGGGTAGTACTCCCAGAACTTATCCTTGTTTATCGGGATCCCCTTGACCACGCCGGGCCTGGCCGCCGTCCAGTCGAGCGTCGCGAGGTACAGGCGCGAAAAGGTGTCGCCTCCATGGTCCTGAACGTAAACGAAGCCCTTGCCGTCGGGGAGAAGGTCGGCGTTGCAACCCTCGGTGGGGCTCAGCTGCCGGATGTCTCCTTTCCGCTCCATGGTGTCCGGATCGAACTCCCACCCGTAGATGATCCAGCCCCGCCCGGTGTTGCCGGTGGCGATCAGATGCCTGCCGTCGGGCGAAAAGTCCGGATACATCGCGTGGCGCCAGTTATCCGGCGTCTGAACTGCCTCCCTGCCGGAGGCCAGGTCCCGGATGATTACCTGCTTGCCGCGCACCAGGGCCAGGCGTCTGCCGTCCGGCGACCAGGCCGGGGTAATGCCGTCGCAGACCTTCTTCTGGTCGCTCCCATCCGCGTTCATGACCACGATGCTGCCGACTCCATTGGCCTCGTAGAGGTAGTCCATCTTCGCTCCGGCGGACAACTCCCGGTCGGAATTGAAGGCGATCTTCGTGCCGTCCGGCGAGACCCGCGGGTAATCGTCGCGGGCGGGGTGCCTGGTCAGGTTCCTTAGGTCGGTGCCGTCCGGCCTGACCGACCATATCTCCCAGTTGCCCTCGCCGTCCCTGACCGGCGCGTAGTCCTTGCCGTTCTTTGTGCCGAGCCCCGCGCCGAAGACGATGCGACCTTCGAGCCTGGAGAGCTCGGCGCGCAGGGCCTTCTCGGCCTGCGACTCCCTGGCCGTCCAGGCCTCCAGGGTCGTCCTGGCGAACTCCGGCCTGGTCCCCGC
>JAOACM010000120.1 GCA_026417845.1 Planctomycetota bacterium
GCCCCAGCCTGACCCCGGCAAATAATTGCCGCCGAATCCGGACTCCCCTGAACCGGGACCGGCCGCCCGAAGGCGTCCCCCGCTGTACAGGACAGACTTCGCCGCGGTCTTCCTCTGGAGATTGCCTGACAATTGTTGGTCAGCGCGCGCCGGAGGTCGCTGTCCGCCGGGAACGACCCTGCGCGCTCCGCCAGCCCGGTGCGGCAACTGTTTGCCGCGTCCATATATTGTATTGTGGGCGCAGCGCCTGAGCATATCCGCTGTTATGGCGCCATTATTGTCCCGTTCTGGCGCGCCGCCACCAAGAGCCTATCCGAAAACTCCTGCGGCAGCCAAGGCCTTCCCAGCGGAGCACCGGATCCGGCGCTCAACTTATACGCTCAGCGATCCCCACTGCGCTGGCGGGAAGTTTTCAGACGGGCTCTGACGGCGATCGCAACATGGACGCAGTAGCCAATTACCCGGTCGGCCGCCAGACCTCCGCCGTCCGAAGTTGCGAAACGCCCTCCAGGAACCTACGGAAACTTTCCGGGCACCCAAGGCCTCCGCAGCGTCACGCCCGGCCCGTCCGGAGGTTCTGGGCTGGCTCTAGGTGATGAGGTCGTACTTCGCCGGCGTGACGATGGCATCCAGAGGTTCTCCGGCGAGGTAACGCTTCAGATTCCGCAGCCCCTGGCGGCCCATGTCCACGCGACGGTCCGGAGTCGGACCGCCGCAATGGGGCAGCAGGAGGCAGTTTTCCAGACCGCGGAGGGGATGATCGGGAGGCAGCGGTTCCTCTTCGAAGACGTCCAAGGCAGCCTGGATGCGTCCCTTTCTGAGTTCCGCCACCAGGGCTTCGGTGTCTATTATGGCGCCCCGCGCCGTATTAACGATCGCGGCCCCGTCCTTCATCGCCGCGAGCAGCTCCGCGTTTACAATATGACAGTTCTCCGCTGTCTTCGACGCGTGGACCGAAATCACGTCGTTGCGCGCGTACAGCTCACGGAGAGACCGCTGGCGGCTTATCCCCAGTTCCGCGAAATCGGAATCCGGGGCATGCGGCGAATACGCCTCAATCCGTACCCCGAAGGGTTTCAGCAGTCTTATCAGCTCCTTGCTGATCGTCCCCAGACCGTGTATGCCGACGGACCTCTCGAAAAGACTCCGGACCTTATCGTCGTGCGGCGACCTCCACCCCTTGCGGATATGCAGTTCCATCTGATACGCCGCGACGCGCCTGAGAGCGCACAGTATCATCATCAGCGCCGCTTCGGCGACCGTCCGCGCGATGGCCCCGCCCCAGTTCGTGACGATCAGTCCCGCCTCAATAGCCTCCTTTTCCACATATGCCCTCACGGTCCCGGCGAGATGGATCATGTACTTGAGATGCGGAGCCCCGCGCAGCGCGGCCAGGGTAAGTCTGGGGCTCCCCCAGCACGTAACCACGATCTCGGCTCCGGATTCCGCCAGCAGCCTTCCGTACTGCTCCGGAGTCATTTTCCCAACGTCCGCCGGGGCTTTGACCACACCACAGAGAGCGGCCATTTCCTGCTCGACGGACGGTTCCAGGATCGGACCGTATGTCCCCGGCGTGACGGCCAGGAGCAATTTTTTCGCCGCGACGGTCATATCTTATGCTCCTCCCGAATTCTGCTCCGGCGCGCGCCGGCTCAGCGACGGTCTTCGTGTTCCCCTGATATGGGCGCCCCCGGGATGTTCTTATCGCCGGGAATCACGTACCGTTCCCCCAGCCAGTTACCCAGATCAACCATCTGGCATCGCCTGCTGCAGAACGGGAACGCCTTGTGCGACGCGGGGCCGGAACATTCAAATGCCTTTCCGCACCGCGGACATCTGAATCGGGAAAGCGTTGGAGGATTGTTGGCGTAGGATACCACGGGGACGTTTCCCGCAAACTCCTTGCCCGCGCCGGAACAACCCCGTCCATCCCAAGGCGTCTACTGTCCGG
Organism: Planctomycetota bacterium; assembly: GCA_026417845.1. Lineage (GTDB taxonomy): Bacteria > Planctomycetota > SZUA-567 > H5-PLA8 > CALKMO01 > CALKMO01. Next base: position 1,952 of record JAOACM010000120.1, read on the forward strand.
CGCGACGCTCCGCCCCGCGCTCCGATGACTCGCTGCCGGCCTTAGTGCCTATCCAGAAACTTCCCGCCGGATAGCAGGACTCGCTGATCATACAAGCTCCGCGCCGGAGGCGTTCGGACAGGCTCTTATATTACGGTCGCCTCGCGCCCGGCCGCTTCCTCGATCTTTCTGATCTCCGCGAGGACGGCCTCCATCTCGCGCCGCCACTTCAGACGGCCTTCGAACCCGACGACGACCTCGTACATGTGCTGCGCTTTCTTCAGCTCTCTCTCGAGAGCGCGCAGCCGCTCGCGATCATCCCTGCGTATTCCGCTCTCGACCATGTTCGACTGGGTCCCCGGGCCCCGGTATATCTCTCCCCGCCTCCAGATCTGACCGTAATGTTTGCGGCAGTACCCCTTGGCATGAGCCGGATTGCCGCATCCCTCTACGATGCAGCGCAAATTCCTGGACATGGCCCCCCTCCCCCCCATCCACGGAATGCGAACCTGGACCGGATTATTCGATTGTCAAGCGCGAATCTGCCGGGGATTTTATTCTGGAGGATAGCCGTGTCAAGGCAATGTCGAAGCCGGAGCAGCACGGGGGTGCATGGCCGTAACTGCTGGACTTGGATGTACTGGGGAGCAGGACTTCCGCTCCCGCTCCCTAACCTCTGGAGTAATTGTCTGCCGCGCCCCATATGTTGGGATGTAGCAGGCAGATCGGCCCCATTTATATGTAGCAGCCCCATCGCCTTACCCGTTCGGCAGCACGTCGCAAAAAATTGCAGCCGTCTCCTGAACGAAGCGGCAGACAATCAATCGCAGTCCTGACTGTAAGGGGGCGGGCCTGTATATGTATGCGGCTGGTATATTCCTGGCGGGCACTCCAAAACTTTACATTTACGGCCATGCACCCAATCGGCCCGACACGGATATATTGACAATGGCGCGGTATTCATTATAAGGGAGCGTAGGAAGCGCCGGGCCGTACGGCGGACGGCTGTGGCCTCCGCGACTGCCGGCGGCCCGTTCGGAGGGCTTTTCCCCACGCGGAGGTGCATAGCGAGAGCTAGGAACGCCGTAACCGGATCGGCAAGTGCGCGCGGAGGTGTATCCCCGCATCGCTTCCCGCCGGGAGACGTCGGGGCAAAAGGAAAGGCACGGTCACAATAACAAGCATGGGAGAGCCATGGACGCGCAGCGCCTCAAACAGCTGGCCGAGCAGTTGCGCAAACAGTCGGAGCTCGAGAAGAGCCTGAAGGTGGCGCGCCAGCGCCAGCTGCAGATGCTCCCCCGCCTGCCCAGCGTCCAGGGCTTCGAATTTTCCTCCATGTACCTGCCCGCCTCCAAAGTCAGCGGCGACTTCTATGACTTCTTCAAGATCAGCGAAGCCGAGTACGGCATAAGCATGGGCGATGTGTCGGGCCACGGCGTAGAGGCGGGCATCGTCATGGGGATGGCGAAGAAGGCCATCCAGATATACGCCCGGGGCAAATCGTCCCCGAAAGAAGTGATGTGCCTTACAAACGAGGACCTCTCCAACGACCTCGACGGCGAAACCTTCGTCTCGGCCAGCTACGCCGTGCTCGACGTCGGGCGGCGGCTCTTCCGGTTCGCCAGGGCGGGGCACAATCCGCCGATCCTGTACAACCCGGCCCGCACGCCGAACACCCTCACCATCCGCCCGAACGGCATGGTCATCGGCGTGGACAAGAGCGGGAAACGGTTCGCGACGGTGATGCAGGAGGTCGAGCTGGAACTGAAACCGGGCGACCTCTTCTTCCAGTATACCGACGGGGTCGTCGAGGCGTCCAACGCGAGCGGCGAGGAATTTGGCGAAAAGCGTCTGCTCGAAATAGTCACAAAGGGCCACTCCATGCCGCTGCGGGACCTGCTGGCCGTGATCGAAGAAACCATAACAACCTTCGCCGGCGGCAAGGAACAGGAAGACGACATAACCATAGTGGCTTTCAAGGTTCTCTGACGTCCTTCCGTCGCGCCGCCGCCCTCGCCAAGTAGTTGCCGTCGTCAGTGCCTCTCCAAAAACTTCCTGCCGGGCAGTGGATCCCGCTGAGCATATCAAAAAGCTGCGTGCCGGAGGTTTTCAGATGGGCTCCTATTATCCCCTGCCCGTCAGCTTCAGCTTGAGCTCGATGTAGTACATCATGTCCGCGAAGGATATCTCCGGCGGGATGGCGTGGTCCATGTGGGGGATGTAGCCGCCGAGCTCGAGCAGCGGCGGGATCTTGGATTCGAGCTCCCTCCTTATGGCGTCCCGTCCCCTGGCGATCTCCATCTTGTCCAGGCCGCCGCAGAGCACGATGTCCTTTCCGTATTTCTTCTTCAGACGCCTGGGGTTCATGCCCGATGCCTGCTCCAGCGGCCAGAACACGTTTATGCCGCATTCCATCCACAGCGGTATCAGCGGCTCAAAATTGCCGTCGCAATCCACCCAGAAGCTGGTTATGCCGGCTTTTCTGAACCGTTCCACTATGCGCTTGTACGGTTTCATGAAGAACCTGCGGAACAGTTCCGGCCCGAACAGCGGCCCCCCTTTGCCCGCGCAATCCTCGAAGAAGTTGAAGTAATCGAAGCGGACGTCGCGCAGCGCCCTCTCGCACAGCCTCAGCAGGAAATCCGCGTTGAATTCGACCATCTCCTCCACCAGCGCCGGGTCGTCGTAGAACATGTACGATATGTTTTCAGTTCCGACCCACGAACGGAGCTGGGAGTACAGTCCGAAAGTCGCGTTGCCGAGCAGGCAGACGGGATAATCGCGGTCGCGCCACATCCTGGCCATCTCGTCCCACCAGAACGGGTATCGGAATATCGCGTCCGGGTTGTAGCGCCGTTTAACGTCGTTCCAGCTCGCCCTGTCGGTTACCGGGAAGGCCAGGTACGTATCCATGGACATGCGCGTCCCGCGGACCGTCCCGGTTTTGAGCGCCCTGGTGACGATGCCGCTGGCGTGGCGCGCGGTTATGTGCCTGTCGGTCTCCTCGATGACCTTGTATTCGAAGGGGGGGTGCATTTTCGTGTCGAGGCGGGCGAAGGCGCGCCTGTCAAGCCTGAACAGCGGTTCGCCCTCGAACATGTCCACACGGCCGACGCAGGATTTTTCCTGCGGGAGACCTTCATCGTACCACCGCTGAACGGTCTGTCCCCAGCATCCCAGCTCATAGTTCGGGACCCACGGCGTCGGATCTCCGGCCAGCACTTTGCGCAGGCAGTCGCGATGCGTAAGCCGCGCCTCGCGCGCGTCCTCTCCCATCTTCCCCATTGCCTCCTCCTGTCGCCCCGCGCCGCCCCTGCCCCCGGGATGCCGCGCCGCTCGCGATGGACGCATTCCGTGCCGCCCGGGGCGCCGGCGGTCTGCCTGCGCCCGAACCCAGCCGCCGCGCCCCGCCGCTCTCCACTCCCTCGCGTCGCCGGTCATCCCCAGACCGGTCAGGAGACGGATACGCGGAAGCTCCCGGCCCCTTCGTTCCGCCCCGGCCCGCACGGTACCTCGACCGAGAGTATCGCCTGCCTGTAGAGCGGATCGAACGGCTCGTCCCCGCGCAGCGGTATGTACGCCCGCATCGGGTCGAACGGTCCGAGCAGCAGCATCTCCCCTCTGCCCTCGACCCTTTCGATCCGGTACGCGCCGCCGGACTCCGCGCAGTTTACCTCCACGCTCGACCCCACGCGCCGCGCCGGAGACGGGGACGGCTCCGCCGGGACATTCTCCCCGTCCACCCGCAGAATAGAGCCGTGGAACAGGACGGGAACCAGCTGTATGCGCAACCTTTCGACGCCCATCGCCCGATACAAGTAGAGTATCTCGGCCCGGTCCGCGGAGGGGAACGATATCGCGAAGGACACGGTACCGTGGGCGAAATGCAACTCCAGGCGCGCCTCGCCTTTCGCGAACGACGTCCTTGCGGCCCTCGGGAAGATGTAGGAGAGCTGGCGATCCCACAGGGCGGGATCCAGGGACCCCCTGTCGGTCCGGCCGCAGAAGCCGGTATCCATCACGACATTGGCAAACGGCGGATTGTGCCTGGCGTCATGGTGGCCGCCGCCCAGGATCAGGCCGGTCTTTTCATGCCACAGGTCAATGCGGTTCTGCCGCAGCAGCCGGAACGGGCTGCGCGTCTCCTTGGGAATGTCGCTTACGATGCCCGAAAGCGCCGTTACGAAGCCGCCGCGCCGGATGGCGCCCCCATCCATCCACGCCGAGTGGCGCTCCACGACCGCGCCGTCCGCGTCCATGGGCAGCGCGACGGGCGGCTCGTCGGCCTCTCTGAAGAACCGCGCGCCGTCCGTAGGCATCGCCATGCCCGCGGCCAGCCCCCAGTACGAACTCGCGATACGCCTGGGATCCGAAAAGCAGCCGTGCCTCTCCTTGAACGCCGCAGCCCGGCGAGCGATCTCGCGCATGGCGGGCGTAATGTCCTGCCCGGGGACGACTACCGCCGGCCCGAACCCATAAGGCTGCCGCCCGTCCAGGCAGGCCATCAGTGTCCCGTCGGGAAAATGGAAATCGGCCATGAAACCGGCCAGTCGTATTGCCGCCGCCCGTATCGTCCCGTCCCCCGACATCTCCGCCACCCTCGCCATCGGATGGAGCTGCATGTAGTTGTAGCTCAGCGACGGGCCGTGGTGGCGCCCTTCCTCCCAGAACCCATCCGGCGTCTGGTAAGCGATCTCCTGACGCATCTGGAACAGCGCCTCTTCCCGGAGGTCCGGACGATCGAGCGAAAGCCCGGCGCTGTACATCGCCATGCACTTCCACGCCTCGTGGTTTGGCGAGGTGAAGAAAAACGGCTTCGCCGCCACGGACTCGCACCAGAACGCCAGCGCCTCCGCCCACCGCCGGCGTCTCGCCTCTCCCAGTTCCCCTGGCGGCAACATCCGCATGACCTCGGCCATCGCGTATGGCGGCCACTCCGTGGTATCCGGCATCTTCCCAGCTTTCCGCGACGCCTCGTACTTCATGCAAAGGCAATCGAACAGGTCGAAACATATGCGCGACATCTCCGCCTCGCCACGGAACGGGTTTTCGGGATGATCAAGCGTGTAAAGATACGCAGCTGCATAGGCTGGGCTTATCATGGCGGTGTCCGCCATGTACCCGGCGTCCTCAGCCCCTTCCGCCTCGGCTTTCTGCGCCCGGACTATCTCCGGGATCAGGGGCTTCAGCAGTTTCATGCCGAGAACCTGGCGCCTTACGGCAAGGTCACGCATCTGCGTCTTTCCCGTCCCAAGCATACGATTCTCCCCCTTTCTCAAATTTCGGATATCGAACCCGCATCAGGAGACATCCCTTCGAAAAGTCCCGGAGGCACCGGCATGACATGGCGATCCGGGTACGACCTCGACTCCGCAGTCGAAGGTCCTTTTGCTCCATTACTCGTTTGTGCTCCGCAAGTTGCGAAGCCAAAGGTATGATCGGGGGCGATATTCCCCTGCGGCTCCGGCGTGTACAAAAAGGCGCAACCTGCATATAACGCCAAGGACTACACGCGAAGCCTGCCGGAGGCCTCCAGTCCCAACTCTTTGTGCCACGGCATGTTGTAACCTTACACGCGGCGAAGCCGCAGCCTCTTCAAGGATTCCCTCCTCTGGGAACATACCGCTGCTGGCTCAACGCCCAACCGGGGTGCATTCTGCAAGGCTTGACAGAAACCGTCAAGGTGGTAGACTTTTTACGTTGGGGCTGGGTCAGGAAGGGATCCCCTTCCGTCAGGGAAAAAAGGGCAGGAGCGTATGGGCAAGAAAGGCTTTGTCCCCACGGGCGAGTTGAAGAAGAGGGCCGATGCTCTTGTGCATGAGGTGTCCGCCACTGGTGAACCCTGTTACATCACCGAGGCCGGCAAGGCAAAGGCGGTGCTTCTGGATGTCCATCGTTACCATGCCATGATGGACCTCATCGAAGAAGGAGAATCCCTGTCTCCCCAGCAGATGCGGATGCACGCGAGCATCCGGAATTTCATGTCCGGCGGCAGATAACCTCCTGTAAACTTCCCCCGCCGTTTCCCGCACCCGCCCTCCTTCGTGCCCATGAACATGCCGGCCCGCAGAGCTCTCGCATTGAAAAAAACGCCGATGCATGGAACGCGAAGGCCGCGGAAGCGGAAGTCCGCGCGGGTGCATTACCGTAAACGCAGGATCTTGGAGCGAACCGCAGGGGACGCGCCCCTGGTACATATCCGGCCCGCACCCTTCGAACCGGGCGGATGAAGAAGGCGGATCAGGTCTCCAGACCCCGTACATTCAGAACTTCGCAGTTACGGCCATGCCTCAGTCCGCGCGATCCGGCCGTCGCTGATATTGCAATGCTTGTCGGCGCGCTATATAAGCGCGCGGCTGGAGCGGGAGTTCTCGAGGGTGTGATCGAGGCGCGGATTCCGGGAGCGAGGACCGGGTGCGGACCGCGAGGCGCAACCGGGCGCGGGTTCCGCGATCCGCAAGCGGGCGGGTTTTCAGGCCGCGATCGGAGCGACAGCGCCGGCGGCGCCGGCGCGGGAACGGGCGCGTGTCGGAGCCGCCGCGGGAAGCGAGGGGGAGACCGGCGGGAAATGGCGAAGAAGAACGAGCACGCGGCGCGGGTCCGGAGGGCCAGGGTGACCGACGTCCCGGAGATGCACGACATCATAAACGAGTACGCGCTCGAAGGCCTCATGCTGCCGAAATCGAAGGGGGAACTCTATGAGGGGATACGCGATTTCTACGTGGCCGAAGGCGGCGGCAGGATATTGGGATGCGCGGCGCTGCATGTGATGTGGGAGGACTTGGCCGAGATACGCAGCGTGGCGGTGCGGCGTGAGTACCGGCATACGGGGATAGGGAGCAGGCTGGTCAGGGCGTGTCTGAGGGAAGCGGCGGCGCTGGGCCTTCCGCGCGTCTTCGTTCTTACCCTGGCCCCGGACTACTTCGCGCGGTTCGGATTCTCCGTCGTGGACAAGGATTCCCTGCCGCGGAAGATATGGGCCGATTGTCTGAGGTGCCCGCGGTTCGCCAACTGCAACGAGACGGCGATGATAGCCGACGTGGCCGCGATACTGCATGGCGGGGCGGCGGCGGGACGCGAGGGCGGACGGACGGAGGCGCGCGAGGCCGTGGCCTCAGACCGGGGCTAGATGCCGGTCAAAGGCCGCAGCCGCTTCCCCCAGTCGCCCGGCCCCCATCCGCGGCGGGGGAATCTTTTCCGCCGGACGGCCTCGCTCCAGTCCGGATCGCGCCTTCCGACGGGCCGGCAATATCCCCGGCCGCGCGGGCGTCCGGCTCGTCCGCGGGCGGGGCGGTGGCGGAGGCGCGGCGGGATGCGCCCGGCCCGACGGCCGGGGATCGCGCCGGCGCGATCTCCATTCCTGCGGGAGCGTGTGTCCGGGGCGGTGGCGGGAGCCTCTGGTGGCGAGAGCCGGGATGCGGCAGTTGACGAAGGCCCTTCGGGCGGGGGCGGAGACAAGGGCACGGAGCGAACGGATGTCGGGGAAGCGGACATGGGGCGGGAGATTCCGCGGCGAGACCGATGCGCTCGCCGAGGCGTTTACTGAAAGCGTATCGTTCGACCGGGCGCTTTACAGGCACGACATAACCGGTTCCATCGCCCATGCTGAGATGCTGGCCAGGGTCGGGCTGTTGAAGCCACGTGAGAAGGACGCCATTGTGAAGGGTTTGCGCGGGATACTGCGCGATATAGATGCCGGGCGTTTCCGGTTTCGCGTCGAAGACGAAGATATACACATGAATGTGGAGCGGGCACTCCAGGAGCGGATAGGCGACATTGCCGGCAGGCTCCATACCGCCCGCAGCAGGAACGACCAGGTCGCGCTGGACCTCCACTTGTGGGTTCGCGACGAGATAGACGCCGTCGCCGGCCGCATCCGGGCCGTTCAGTCGGCTCTGGTGGGTCTGGCCGGCCGATACGCCGCCTCGCCGATGCCCGGTTACACGCATATGC
>JAOACM010000121.1 GCA_026417845.1 Planctomycetota bacterium
GAGCAGGATATCTTCTGTACGCGAATAGACGTGGGAAACGTCTCCGCCCCCTCCTGCCTCATGCGACCGGATCAGGGATATCTCTGCTCCGGCATCCCCTTCTCTAAACGATGCTGCTGGCGCCATTGGGATGGGACACCGATGGACGTAATGGCCTGTCTCAAGGTGCCGCTCAAAATAGTGTACAATGCATAAATTTTTTCATGGCTTCCGCTGGTAGAGCAGGGTCGGCGCGTTATTCCGGTGTAGAATAACGTCAAGCGGGCCGACGGCGGGGGGCGGGTTTCCCCGTGGGAGAGACGGATGCGGCTGGGGGATCGGATGGCAGGAGCGGCGGCGGTTTCGACCCGGGGAACGGCCGGGGCGGCGGACGGCGGGCGATCGGAGAATCCGGAGGTTCGTTTCGAGGAGGGAAGACTGATGGGCGCGTCCAGGATTTTCGCGGCGGCTGTCACGGCAGTGGCGTTGGGCATGTGCGCTGGTACCGCGGCCGGTGGCGGGGAGGATCCGTCCATGGCATCCGGAGGGCGGCTGCCGCCACCGCCCGTACCGGTAATAGACGCGAAGATTCTGAAGGGCGATTGGATCGTCGAGCACATCGCTTTCACGCTGGGGCACACGGGGCAGCCCGTGGGGGGGCCGGCGAGGTGGGCGGTGGGGGGGGTGCTGCCCGTCGCGTGCCGGCCAGCCGACCAGGCAGGCAAGATATACACCGGCGACAGGGACTCGGATGTCCGCCTGTATTTCTCGGACCAGCGCCGGAGGTTCTGGCTGCTGGAGAAGGGCGAGGTCTGGCCGATAGCCGGCTGCGACGACCTTGGCGAAGAGGACGGGCCGGGACAGTGCGCGAGGTTCATCTACTCCGGCGTATACGGAGGCGGCCACAGCGGCATGGTGGCATCGGGCTCCACCGTGTACGTAGCCGACAATGGCCGGCTGCGGCGCATCCAGAGACAATCGGACGGCTCGTGGATGGTGACCACCGTCGCAGGTCTGGGGAACGGTCCGCAGGGGACGCTGGCGGGATTGAAGGGCCTCGGCAAGGGGCTCGCCATTGACCCGGCCGGCAATATCTACTTCACGCTGGGCGGCGGCCTGGTCAGGGCTGACCCGGAGGGAAAGCTGACGACCGTCATAACGGCCGCAAAGGCGACGGCGGACATGGCCGAGATATACGCGAAGAAATGGCCGGGCGTGAAACCTCCTGCTGTGGCGCTCGGCCAGGGGGAGGGCGTCAGCCTCATCTGGCACAAGGACGGCTCGATCTACGGCGGCGGGCGCACATGGCCCTCGACGTGGAAGGTGACGGCCGATGGCAGGTTCGTCCCGCTGGTGGACTACGCGCCGAAGGACAAGATGTTGTCCGCCAGGTGGGGCCCCGGCGACCCGGCCTGCTACGCGCCGCACTGTTCGATGGGCTGGGGAGTCACGCCCGAAGGATACGTCTGGCACCAGAACGAGATACCGTTCGCCATGTCGCGGTACGAGTTCGACAGGAACCAGGTATCGGTCCTCGATGCCGACTTTACGTGGAAGGTTCTGCCCGCGGACCATAAGGGCTTTTTCAAACAGCCCGAAGGCATCCGCCTCATCCCGGATTACGGCATGGGCGAAGGGGACGCGCCGGGGCCGTTCCACACGCGCAGCATGTGGGTCCGTCTGCGGCCGGCCGGTTCGAAATAGCGCGGGTTTCCGGCCGCCGGATGCGGCCCGGAGGCAGGAGGGAGGATCTGGCATGGGACTGGCGCCTAAATGGACATGGGCTGCGTGTTGTTTCGCGGTCCTGTCGTGGTGGGGAGTTTTCGCGGCGGTGCCGGGCGCGGAGCTGAAGGCCGACAAGCCGTTCGATCTTACGCCGGGGCTGGAGGGAGGCGACCAGCGCTGGCCGGCCGCCGCTTTCGGCAGGGACGTCTACCTTGTCGTCTGGCAGGAAGGCGAGGCGATGGCCGGAGTAAAGGATACGAACATACTGGCGGCACGGGTCTCCGCCGACGGGAAGCCGCTCGACCCGAAGGGCTTCGCGGTCTGTTCGGCGGCCGGTTTCCAGGCATACCCGATGGTCGCCTTCGACGGCGCGAATTTCCTGGTCGCCTGGCAGGATTACCGCAACGGGCGCGACTGGGACCTGTACGCGGCGCGGGTGGCGCCCGACGGCAGGGTGCTGGACGCCGACGGATTCGCCGTAGCGGCCGTGCCGGGCAATCAGATATACCCGGCCGTTGCGTCGGACGGGAAGGGATCGAGCCTCATCGTGTGGTCGGACGTCAGACCCGGCTTCCAGCCCGAGCTGTACCAGCTCTACGGCACGCTCGTGCGCGACGGCAGGCCCGCCGACGCGGGCGGCCGCGAACTGTCCAAAGCCCCCTTCGGACTGCTCAGGCCCTGGATCGCATGGGACGGGGAAGGCTACGGCATCGTGGCAAGCCACAACGCCACAGGCTGGGTCCCCGGCCAGCCGTGGGGCGTCCGCGTGACCCCTGACGGACAGGCCGGCCCATGGAAGATACCCGGCTTCATGGCCCAGACGTACTGCCTCGCCGCCGCGCCGGCCGCGAAGAAGGCGTTCGTCTTCTCCAACTGCCGCGCGGAGCATGGCAGCTACTGCAACTGGTACCACGTCATGTTCGTCAAGGATCCCGCCAGCGGCTCCGGTTCATGCTTCATGGTCGCCGGATTGCAGGACAGATTCGCGCCCAGGAACGACCTGCGTTGCGCCGCGGTATTCGACGGGAAGAACTTCGTCGCGGTCGTCGAACAGGTCCCGGAAGTAACCGACGGGTATCGGGACCACAAGCCGGTAAACGTGAAGCTGGTCGCATCGCGCTTCTCGGCTGACGACGGGATGCCGCTGGACCTCGGAGGATGCGCCGTATCGGCATCCAATAAGGGCGATCTGCGCGCCGTGGTTCATTCCGCGGAGTTCAAGCAGGCAGTGGAGAAGAAGCTGACAGGCGTCACGGCTGCCGCCGAACCCGGCGTTCAGCTCCGCCACCCGGCCTTGGCATCCTCCGGCGACGGCAGGAGCCTGCTGGTCTATTCCAGACGTGGCGGACCGGGCAGGTTCAAGATAAACGGGGTTTTGCAGAGCGAGTGACGGCCTGCACCCGCAACTAATTCTCCGGCGGAATACGGGCTGTTTGGAGTATCGGGAGTATGAAGCCCATCCTTGATGTCTTACTTTTGCAAGCCCTTGATTTTCAATTGGTTGTGAAGTTAGGCATGGGCGTAGTGCCAAAAGTCTTTCCCTGAACGCAACGGGGCGGTTACGCTGGATGGCTCGCGGGGGCGCCATCAAAAAGGGCTCAACGAACAGGCATGGAGGGATATGCGCAGGCCTGCCTTCGACCCTCTCTGAAAGCCACTCGGGCTGGCTTTGTTGCGTAAATATCGTAAGACCTTGATATACACTGGGTGCGGCGCGTTGCTATGGCGGAAGCATTTGCGCTTAACATATTGTTCTGCATGAAGTTGCGACTTCAATTACGCAACAAAGCCGACAGGCTCCAAATCCCAGACCATGAGCGGTCCTTGTCTTAACCTCTTGCCACGACGGAGAGTTACAGCAAAGTTTCCTGTTCCCCCCGCTGAGAGGGGATCTTATGCGTCCAAGATTGCAGTCTTGTGTAACGGAGCAGTTTTTCGGTCGGCATGTACTGATCGAAGATTATCCAGCCGAGGTAACCGCGTCTTGCGCGGGCATCTATTTCGAAGGCGATATCGGGGTATGCGGGGCCGATGTGCCTGACGCGTAGCCGCCCCGGCCTTCCGGCAGCCATGGCGCGGATGGCATCGGCCAGCAGCAGGTACAGGACGCCCAGTCCGATTCGCGCCGGGGGCGTCATGTCGGGTACAGGCAGGTTGGCCGGCAGATACATGTTGGTCTTTGCGAACGTCGTGAGCCTCTTCGCGAGCTCCACGATCTGCCCCCACGAGAGCCAGTCGCAATCGGGCCGGCGCGAGGGCTCTTCCATCGGTCCGGGGATGTTCCATTTTACGGGGACATGCTCAGGCAGGACATGGTCCTTCGCTCCGAGGATCGCCTCCGCAAAGGCGAGAACCAGTTCCCCCGCGCTTACCCTGTCACCCTGCAGGATCTTCCTTTCGCTGGCGGCCCGGTCGGCGCGTTCGACAAGGGCGTTCCGTCCGATCCGGCGGATTACCCCGGAGTACTCGTCCGCGACGGCCTTGACCGGCGCCAGCTTCAGGCGCTTGTGTTCGCGGAGGAAGCGGCATGCGCGCCGGAAGCCATCGAACGCCGCACGAACCTCCTTCGGCGGGACGAAATCGGGCGTCAGCCATGGCGTCCGGTTCCGACCGTCCGCGAAGTTGAGCGCATCGTTGAACTGCACGCACTTGATCATAAGCGGGTGGGCCATGAATGCGCCGAGCCACTGGCAACCTTCCGCTGTGGCCTTTTCGATCTGCTCGTCCCAGCGCGCCAGGGTCTTTTCGAGTTCGGCGGACTTGGCGTAGGACTTCTCGCTTATCTCGATATCGCGGCAGAAGTTGATCGCTCCGCAATACCACGCGATGGAATGCGGTGGCAGCCCGGCGTGCGAATATATTATCGGCAGGCCGGCCTCGCCGGCCACCCACGTGTGCTGCGGCGCGAAGTTGCCCCCGTGGCGACTGAAGCATCCGACTGGTTTCCCGAAAATCTCCTCGAGTTCGCGGACGTGGCGCATTTCCTTTTCGCGGCAGAGCGAAACGCCCTTGTCCCAGTCCAGTCCGGCGAGGTATTCGGAAAGCGTCGGATGATGCGAGCCGTTGTCGGTGTGCGACCCTATTTCGTGGCGGGCCATTGCGCGGATGACGTCCTTGCGGCTGCGGTCCCTGAGCGACCTGGCCTTGTTGCCGATAACCAGAAACGTTCCCGGAACTTTCTCTTCCGTCATGATTTCGGCCAGCCGCATTGGGATGTCGTCCATCCCGTGCCGTGCCGGCGTCGTATAATCCTCGACATCGAAAAACATGCTCGCGAACATTTTCAATCCCTCCCCGGTCCTCCGCCTCCACGCGCGCATGAACCGCCCGTACCGGTGCCGCTTTCTTGCGGGCGATCGGCCCGCATACGCCTCTCCCAGCGTATGGGATGGCCTTTTTGCATTCAGCGGCTTCGCCGGTCCGTTCCTGCACCTCTGCACGCGTATGGGACGGCCCGGCCGGGCCAATGTCTCCGCCGCTGAAACCCTTCGTTCCCCGCGCGTATGGGATGGCTGGATCGCGCATCCCTCCTGGCGGAGCCGACCGTTGCCTCCCGCGCGCGGAGAAGGCCGTCTCCTGCCCGGAAAACCGGTCTCCGGCAAATCGCCCGGCGCGAATTTATATCCGCCGGCCCGTCGCCCGCCAGCGCCGCGGCGCGCGCGGCTGGCCGGGCGGCCGGGGATGCGCAACCCAAGCTGCAGCGCCGATTGCCTCCGCAGGCAACGCGGATGCGTGGCCGGATTCCGGTATCTCATACGGCGCGCTCGAGAGGCCGGCAGAAAATCCCAGCGGCCGTAGGTCCAAGGCATCTCAGCGCGAGGATCGCCTCCGCACCCTCTTCGTCCCACGGTGGCCAGTAAGCTCCGTTGCCGACATCAGCTCCGGCATATAGCATGGGGGATATCAGGCAAGGAGGAGCTTCGACGATATGGGCATTCTGATAGATCGCAACACGCGGGTGTTGTGCCAGGGAATAACCGGCAAGGCGGGCGCATTCCATGCTGCGGCCTGCTATCGCTACGGCACCAGGATTGTCGGCGGAGTAGTGCCGGGCAAGGGCGGAACTTTTTTCGATGTGCCAGCCTGCTCCTCGGGGGGCGGACCGGATGGCAGGTCGCCATGTCCGCCCGGCAGGATACCCGTATTCGATACGGTCGAGGACGCGGTCCGTGAGACCGCGGCCGAGGCCACGATGATCTTCGTGCCGGCCCCGGCTGCCTCAGACGCCGCGATAGAGGCCGTCGAGGCCGGTCTGAAGCTGATCGTGGTCATAACGGAGGGCATTCCGGCGCTTGATATGCTCAAGGTAAGGGAACAGCTCGCGCGGGCGCCGGAGACCAGGCTTATCGGCCCGAATTGCCCGGGCATCATCGTGCCCGGGGAATGCAAGATCGGCATAATGCCCGCCGACATACATGCGCCGGGGGATATTGGAGTCGTATCAAGGTCCGGGACGTTGACATACGAAGCGGTGGCACAGATAACGCGGAGGGGATTCGGGCAATCCGCGTGCATAGGCATAGGCGGTGATCCGATAACCGGCATGTCGTTCGTCGAGGCGCTGGATCTCTTCCAGGAGGACCAGCATACGGCGGGCATCCTGATGATAGGCGAGATAGGGGGCGATGCGGAGGAGCGCGCGGCGGAACATGTAAAACGTTCCATCACCAAACCGGTAGCCGCATTCGTGGCCGGCCTGACCGCGCCTCCGGGGCGGCGCATGGGACACGCAGGCGCGATAATCTCCGGCCGGGCGGGGACGGCCGCCTCTAAGGTGGAGACGCTCCGGGCCGCTGGGATACCGGTAGCCGATTCGCCCGCCGGGATCGGAGACACGATTCTGCGGGCGATGGGGCGCATCTGAAGGCGACGCGAGGGTCCGGAGGTAATCGTCCGGCGGAAAGTGCGGTACGAATTCCGCATGTCGCTCAGTGAGAATGCCCGCCGGGCGAAAGGCTGGGCGGAGCGCGGTCTCACTTCGAGAAAAAGCGCGGGACCGGTCCTGGACGCGATGAGATCCGGACGGAGCCTGTTCTCCGGGAGGCGGGAGGTATCAGGAGCGACGTATTTCGGATAGGGATGCGCCTATGGCAACGGCTGGGATGAACAGGGACGCGGAGAATACGGATGCGGCCGCGACCGGGAAGGATGATGCCAGGGAAAAACCGGGCACCGTCCGGGAACGCCTGCCCCTGCACGCGAAGATACTCGCCGGCCTGCTCTCCGGGGCCGCGCTCGGCCTCGCCGTCAACATTTCAGGCATCGGCGAAACTCCCCTGTTTTCGGCCTTCGGTTTTCCGGTCGGAATCGGAGATGTCATCGCGCACGTTACGGAACCCGTCGGCGCGCTGTTCCTGCGGCTGTTGCTGATGATCGTCCTTCCCCTGGTGTTCGCCTCGCTGGTCTGCGGCGTCGCGGGCATGGGGACGATCCGGAGGTTCGGCCGCATAGGGTTGAAGACGCTGGCATACACCGTTTTCCTCTCGACCGTCTCCGTGGGCATAGGGATCTCTCTGGCCAATCTGATCCGGCCGGGTGAGCGGATGGACACCGCCGCCAGGGACCGGATTCGCGCGCGTTACACGCAAGGCGCCCGGGGATCAGATGGGGCACCTGTGGCTGAGGGGACGGACAACCGCGGGGAAACGCCGTTCATGCGGGTCGTCAAATCCATAGTGCCGGCAAACCCTTTCGCGGCGGCATCGGGCGAGACTCCGAACATGCTGCACGTGATGTTCTTCGCGCTCAGTTTCGGTCTGGCCCTGACGCTGATCCCGGCCGGGAAAGGGAGACCGTTGATCGAAGTCGCGGAGGCCGTCTACTCGCTCGCCGCGCGGCTGATAGATCTGATAATGCGCATAGCCCCCTTCGCGGTTGCATGTCTCGTGTTCAATAACATCGCGCGGTTCGGACTGGACCTGCTGTCTTCGTTGTGCTGGTACATTGCGGTTGTGCTGTCGGGCCTTGCCATCCACATGTTCGGGGTATATTCGCTGTCGGTGTCGTTGCTCGCCAGGCTTTCGCCGCTGGATTTCTTCCGTCGCGTGCGCACGGCGATGCTTACGGCTTTCTCGACATCCTCCTCCAGCGCCACCCTGCCGACGGCCCTTCGCGTCGGCGAGCGGAACCTTGGGATTCCCCCCGAAATCAACGGCTTCGTGCTAACCGTGGGCGCGACCGCCAACCAGAACGGTACGGCACTTTACGAGGGAGTAACCGTGCTGTTCCTCGCGCAGCTTGCCGGCGTGGATCTCTCGCTGGGGCAACAGGTTATGGTCGCTTACATGGCGATACTCGGCGGCATAGGGACGGCGGGGGTGCCGGCCGGCTCAATACCTTTCGTGGTGGCCATCCTGGCGCAAGTCAATGTCCCAACGGACCTTATAGCCATAGTCCTCGGTGTGGACCGCATACTCGATATGTGCCGGACCACGCTCAATGTTACCGGCGATCTTGCGGCGGCGGCCTACGTCGCGAGGTCGGAGGGAAGCAACCTGATCCCGAAAGGCGAAGCCGAGGAGGTCTGATCCCCCCCTTTGCATAGGCGGCACATTCCGGCGGGGAGGAAGAATGCGAGGGAAATCTGGCCGTCGGCGGCGCGGTATATCGGGCAAGGAAGGAACCGTATCGGGAGGCGAGAGGCGGCCGGAGACCATCAGGCACGCCGGGGAGGAGCGGAAACTTTTTTAACGATTTCAGAGAAACCGCAGACCGCCGGATAGGTCTAAACGATTGGCGGTTTCGGAGGCGGAAACGCTGCATTGGGGGTATAAATAGGGCAGGGGTGGGAAACGGCGCTTGGGGCTGCCGCGGGCTTGGTCGGTCGCGGCTTCGTCGCGCGGGGGAGAGCGCCATGGAAGCGTGCGGTAAGATACGCGATCTCCTTAGCGAGTACCTCGACGGCGAGCTGGACGGGAGGGCCGCGGGAGAGGTCCGGTCGCACCTTGCCTCATGCGAGTCCTGCCGCAGGGAGCTTGATCGTCTCCAGCGGGTTTCCGCCGCCGTGAGGGCGCTGCCAAGGGTGCCGGCGCCTGAAGGCCTGGCGCGGAGGGTGGCGATACGGCTGGCCGCCGAGGCCGGCCCGCGCGCTCCGGCCATCCGCCGCCGACCGCCGGCCGCGCGGATGTGGATACCGGCGGCCGCGGCTGCTCTGCTGGTCCTCTCGGTTACCATCTCCCTGATGGCCCGCTACTGGCGCGAAGACGTCGGCAGGCCGCTGCCGGATCGCGCATCTTCGAGCACCTGGCGGGAAAGGGAAAAGGCTCCGGCGGCCGAAGGCGGCGTGCGCCACGACGCCAAGTCGGCGGCCGGGGAAAAAGCGTCCGCCGCCGCGACGCTTCCCGGGAAATCCGCCGGCGCCGAAGGCAGGGCGCTCCAGGCCGATACCGGTATCGGTCCCGATGTCGCGAACCGCGCGCCAGGCAATGTGGAACAACCGCAGGCCGGGATGCCTGCCGGGCCCCCGGCTACGGGCGAACCGCTTGGCGGAGGAGGGGCTGGTGCGGGAGTCGGGAGCGGGAGGTTCGATCCATCGCTTAAACCTGAACCCGGGCAGCCGAAAGAGGCGGCGACGGGCGCGGAGCGGGCCGGTTCGGCCAGATCGTCCGGGGCGATGCCCGAAGCGGCGCGCGTCGCCAGGGCCGCTCCAGCCGGCGCCAAGCCTGAAGAAGAATCCGGCGTCCGCGCTCGCGGCGGCGATACGGCCCGGAAATACCGCGGCGGGGAGGTCGAAGCCGGCGAGAAAGCGAAATCCGGGTTCAAATCCGCGGATCGGTCCGTCGCGATGAGGAAAGCAATGCCCAAGGCGGAGAAAGACGGGGCAGAGGCCGAGGAAGAGCTACAGGATATTGTCCCATCGGCGAGGATGCCGGCGGAACCGTCCGTACCGCCGGCGCCTCCGGGCGCGGCCGGCGCCGGTGGGGGACGGTTGGATCCGGAAGGAAAGGCTTCGGAGACCGAGGGAGCGGCCAGTCCGGCAAGGGAAGGAGGGGCCGTGGCGGCGGCCAAGATGGCCGCCGCGGCGGTGCCGAAGGGCGATCAGACTGAAGCGATGTCAAAATCCGCGCCGGCCGCGGCGATGCCTCCGGCTCCCGCGGCGCCGACGGGCGCACCGGCCATGGCGGAAGGCTGTCTCTTATACACATCT
>JAOACM010000122.1 GCA_026417845.1 Planctomycetota bacterium
ATCTGGAACCGGTTCGTCTCGGCCACCCCGCGCCCCGTCGGGTTGACATCCTGGACTCGGACGAAGTACCGCACCGTGGCGGTCTTCGGGAAGTCCATCCTGCGGAGTTCCCACTTGAACGAGGCTTCCTTGGTTTTGCCTTTCGGTTCGAGCGGTCCGCTGATTCGGTCCGATATGAGCACCGGCTGTCCCTCGTCCACCTGGTAGAGAAATTCCACCTTCCTGAGGCCGAAGTCGTCCCGTGCCCGGAACGCCACATCAACGGACGCCTTCCGCGTGGCGATCAGGTCGCGCCCCGGCGACAGCATCTCCACCTCCGGCGGGTTGTCCGGCGTCACCCTTATCTCGTACCGTTCCGGCCGCGATTCGCGGAACCCATGCTTCTCGTACAGCTCCACCGTGTAGCTGCCGTCCGAGGAGAGCACGAAGGTCTTCTCGAAGGTCTTCTCCGACGTCAGTGGCAGTTCTTCGCTCGTCTTTCCGGACTTGAGGTCGAGGTTCAGGACCGCCTTCTTCAGGGCCATGGAGCACTCGAAGACCACCCGGACGCTGGTGCCTTCCAGCCCGGCCAGCTGGCCCCCGGCCACCGTCCTGTCCGGTATCCCCGCGTACGCCGGGTAGTTGTAGTGGGCCTCGATCTTCTTCAGGTACGGACGTTCGACTATCTCTATCCGGTAAGAGTCGGTCGTATAATCGCCGCCCTCTATGTAGAAATCTATCGGCTCCCGCACCTGCGGAAACGTGTATGCGATCGCGCCGTCGTCCCTGACAGGAATCTTCTCTCTGATCCAGTAGCCGGCGCTTTCCACCCGGTAGGCCATGACCGCCTGCGGCGGGATGAGGCCGGTGACCCTGCCGCGCACCTCGAAGGATTCCATCTGCGGGATCGTCCATCCCGTGGGAGGCTCCTCGAGCGTTATCGTGGTGCGATGGGGCCACCGCCTCCTGGAAAACGGGTTGAAGAATCTCTCGCAGCCGATCGAGACGTATTCGTACAGCGGGACCGCGCCGGCAGCGAACAGGCCGGCCGTGACGACAGCGCCCAGCGTCCAGCGGCGGAGGCGCTCGCGGCGGATCGTCTCGCATCTGGCGGCCTCCTCCACCAGCGGCTCCAGCTCCTCGCGCGCCGACCGCACGAGCCCCCGCCCGAGATCGCCGGACATCTCCTGGATGCCTTCCTCGCGCGCTAGTTCATAGAAATCGAGCAGCATGCCGCGGCCGGGAGGCATGATGGAGTCTACGAATGCCAGGACCTCCTCGTTGGTCCACCGCTGCGTCATCGGCCGCAGCATCGTCCACCAGCCGATGGCGCACAGCCCGCAGAGATAGCCGGCCAGCACCGCGCACCTCCACGGCGCGGTCAGATGCAGCCACCAGTCCAGGAGCATGAAGGGGGGGAGCGCCGCCAGCCCGAATATGAGCAGGCGGCATATGCCCGCCTGGAGCATACGCGCTTTCAGACCGCGACGGAAATCGTCGCACAGACGGTCGAGCGCTCGCGTGTCCATCACTTACGCCTCCATTGCCGGGCCGTGTTCCCGCGCACCTCAGGGCGCCGTCGCGCCGCCAGCCCGCTTCTCCCCGTCGGGGATATCCCTGAGCGCCACCCTTTCTGTAGCGTGGTAATCCAACCTTACGCTGAACACCCGGTCGTTGGACGAGTCCGCGACGTAGAGCCGCCTGTCCGTATGCACGGCCAGGTACGCCCCATGCATCATGCCGACCTCGTCGCCCCCCAGAGGCACGGCGCTCCCGGGACCGGCGCTGTCGGCGTTCCCGTACCGTCCGATCCGCATGATCAGGTTGCCAGCCGAGTCCAGGACGGCCACGCGGAAGCGGTGCAGCTCCGGCGCGAACGTCCTGTCGAAGTAGTCGAAAGCGGCCCTGGCGTTCCAGCACCCGCAGCCCACCCCCGCGTTCTTCCCGTCGTAGCCGACCCCGCCGTACATCCATTCCGCGCCCTCGACCCACGCGCCCTCCAGCCCGCATCCGACCAGGTCCACCGGCCGCTTCGGCGCGTCGGCCTCCCCCAGCGGGATCGTGGCCTTCCTGCACAGTATCTTCGCCTTCCCGGGAAGGACCTTGATCAGCGTCCCGGAGAGCCGGTTCTGGTAGGTCTTTCCATCGAGGACCCGCGTGGCGCTGAGCATCGCGTACACGGCGTTATCGCGGTCCAGCCACATCCCGTAGGTGTTCCCGCCGATGCCGGGGATTACGTCGCTGAACAGAATTTTCCCGTGCCTGTCCCACACATGGATCAGCGGCGCCCCGCCACGCCCCTCCACGGACCTGCCGGGATACATCTTCGGCGAGTACGGCAGGCCCCCGGTCTGTGCGCTGCCCGTCTCGTAACGCGTCTTCTGCGGTTCCACGTTCAGGCCGCAGGCCACCGCCAGGTTGCCGTCCAGCGAGACGCACAGACCTCCGTGGTGCCATCCGCCGTCGGCCGGCAGGATCAGCCCGCTCACCAGATCGGTCTCCTTCCGGTCGCTGCTGGCGCTCGTATGCACCCCCTTACGCCGCTCGCCGTAATCCCACGGCACCTCCCGCCACGTCCCGAACTCGTAACGGGCCACCACGCAGATCGTGCGCAGGTAGGCGTGACCGCGGTGATCGAAGCACATATCCTCCGCGTCGAACGGCAGGGGAACGATCGCTATCTTCCCGGTCCCGGGGTCCAGCTCAATCAGCGACTTGAACGATTTCCAGTCGAACGCCTCGCCCTCCCCAACGTATACCTTCCCGTTGGCGGGGTTCGCATAAAGACGCATGCGACCATAGCGCTCAGGCTGCGCCCTCCTGACGGACTTCGCCACCTCCTCGCCGAAGCTCCTCTTCCGTTTGAGCTGTCCCTCCTCCACCGAATACAGCTCTATGTTGGTGTAGCTTATCTTTCCGCGCGTCATCACGTTCTCGCGGGTCCACTCGTTGGCCAGCCATACCGTCGGCGGCGTCGTGTAGTCGTCAACCGTCGCCGACAGGGGAAAGCCGAGGCCCGAGTACAGATAACCGACCAGCCCGCCGCCGTAGCCCTCGGGCAGAGGGTACTCCGCCTTCCGCCGCGGGTCGTCGAAGGGTCCGAACACGGTCAGCTGCGTCTTCAGGTTCTTCGAGTCTTCCGGCGACTTCGCGAAGAAGCCGTTGTGGACCAGCGAGGAAAATACGCATATGTCCTGACTCTTCGGGGCGATGCACACTATGGAGGGTTTCTGGACCTGGATAGTCTTAAGGCGAATCCCTTCGGACGAGAAAACCTGCACGCGGTCGTTCATATAGTCGGCGACGTAGACGCGCCCCTGTCTGTCCACGGCCACGGATGTCGGCACCTTGAGCGACTTGTCGTCCGACCCCCACTTTTCGAGCTCCGCACTGCCGACGAAGACCTTCGGCGGCTCGTCCCCGTCCATAGCCATGCGCATCACGCAGTGGAAAGCCCTCCAGTCGCCGCTGGTGACTATGTCGGCCGATGCGCGGCCGTAGTTGCAGAAATTGTAGCCGGTCAGGTACAGGGTCTTGCCATCGGGACTGAGGGCCGCGCTGCGCGGCGCGACAGCGATCGTCTTGCCCCGCGTTTCCCAGCCGGCGCCCTTCGTGATCAGCGCGATGGCCGGCCCTTCGGCCCGCATGCCGCCCGAGCTGCCGTCGGTGGCGAAGCGGAAGAGGTAGGTTTTCCCCAGGGCGATCCGACCTCCGCCGACGGCCAGGATGGACGAGGCGTTCCCGTACATGCCGTAGTGACAGTCGCCGTCCGCCTGCTCCGCTGAGACGGCGTACTCCTTCGGATACTCGTAGCCGTAGAGGTTGCCGCATGTCAGGAATGTCTGCTGGAGGAACGTCGGCTTGACCGGCAGCGTCAACCCATCCTGCGGGTAGGCGGCCCGGGAGATGCCGAGGACCTTCTCGATCTTGTCCGCGGGGAACGGGTAGACGGTGCGCACGTAGTTGCCTTCGTGATCATACAGCTCCACGAAGTCCCTCGCGTTCCCGCCGTCGTACACGTAAACGCCCTCGGCGGTCGCCTGGAACAGCGGCGCCTCGCGGCCGTGCCGACGCTTCGGCTCCCAGAACAGATTCCTCTCGAATTTCGCGTTCAGGCCCAGCGATACGCGCACGACCAGCCCTTCCTTGTCGTCTATGTACTCCCCCTGATCGTTCTTGCCGTCCCAGACGAGCGTCTGGGCGAGCGACCCTTTCCGGAAGGGCGCCGGCGCGTTGGGGCCCAGCACGCCGCAGGCCAGGTGGCGTACGATCTTCCCGTCTGCAGTCTCGATCGCGACCGTGGCGTCGCACGCCGCCTTCGCCTCGAACGATATCGTCACGCGGTCGCCCCGTCTCGAAACCTGCGGCTTCTGCGCGAACTCGAAGACCTGCTCCCGCTTGATCCTGAATTCGTCGAGGTCCGAAGCGGAGCAGGGGTACCGGTGGCACAGGACGGCAACCGGCGCCGCTATCGCCGCGACGGCAAGGAACCCGCCCCCGCCGCGCAACCCGGCGCTCCCTTCCCGCCCACCGGTGTTCGGCGGACGCGCGGCGGCCCGAACGGGCTTAGATACCGCCGCCGTTGCCTCTCTCCGATCCGCATCCCAGCTTGCCATCGCTTTCTCCAACCCTCGCGCCCTTTCCCCGCCGCCGCAACCTTCGCGGCCTGCGCGCCTCCCGATCCGTCACCTCTCGTATATCGGCAGATACCCCAGGGGCACCTGCAGGATCATCGCGGCCATGGCCGTCGGGTAGACCGTGTTGTCGTACTCGTCGAAGAACTCGCCGTCCTTCCGCTGCATCGTAGCCAGCACGGCCACGGCCTTGCGGAACCACGGCACGAAGTACTCGTCGCCGCACGAATACATCCCCAGGCTGGCGTAGAACGCGCCGTACACGAAGTACCTGCGCGCCTTCAGGTCTTCTATCGTGTACCGCTGGTAATCGTAGGCGATCCTGTCGCGCGCGGGACCTATCAGCGGGTGGTCCAGACTGCCGTCGTTGCACAGGGCGATGATGCCGGTGCCGCCGAGGCTCGGCGAGGCGTGCAGCCCCCAGTAGCGGTACCTGAAGGTCCCGTCCGGGAGGGCGCATTTCTCGACGTACTTGACGCCCTTCTCGACCGCGTCCTTCGGGACGGTGAAGCCGCATTTCTTGGCCGTCCTCAGCACCCACAGGACGTTCGCCGTCACGGACATGTCGCTGTCGCCCTGGTTGGTCATGGCGTACCGCCAGCCGCCGTCCAGCTTCTGACTCTTCTTGATCGAGTCCACCGCGTTGCCCAGCACCTCGTGCAGTTCCGACTTCCACGGCATGTCGCCGCTGGCCATCAGCAGCGCCAGCGTGGAGAGGGCGTGTTCGTACATCGGCCCCAGCTCGTTGCTCCCGGCGCCCGCTATGATGCCGCTCCCCTTCTTCACGTTCTTCAGAATGAACTCGAGCCCACGGTCGACGGCCTTTCCGAACCGTCCGACGCGCGGCCGGCTACCCTCGGCCATGAACGCCAGGCACGCCAGCGCGGTTACGCCGGTGTTGGTCGGCTTGAACTGCATATCGCCCCATCCGCCGTCCGGCCCCTGCGTCTTCGCGAGGTAGTCGAGCGCCTTTTCCGTCATCTCCCTGACCTGCGGAGTCAATATCTGCGCGGCCGTGTTCGGCCTTTCGCCGCGTCTCGGCAGGACCAGGAACGCCGGGTCTATCCCGGGGAACGAAGGCCCGCGTTTCTTCTCCTTTTCGGCCAGCAGCTTTTCGGCCTCGTCCGTCTTTTTCGCGTCCTCGCCCTTGGGCGCCTCCTTGCCGCCTTCCGGCCTTGGAGGGGCATCCTTCTTCGGCGTCTCTTTCTTCGGCGTTTCCTTCTTCGGTTCGCCGCCCGGCGCGTCCTTTTCCTTCGCGGGAGCCTTCTTAGCCTCGCCGGCTTCCGGAACGCCCGTCCTCGCCGACGCGACAAGCAACGCGGCGACGAGCACGGCAAAAAGCCTGGCGGCACCGCGAACGAAGGTTCCGGATCCCGGACGGACCGATTTCGTACCGCGCATGTTCGACTTCCTTTCCATCACAGCAGGCCCCAGAGTTTCCTCAGCGACCATTCCGCTCCGATCAGGATCAGGAACAGGAGGAAGAACGTCGTCCCGTCCCACACCTCCACCTGCGACTCCTTGCTCAGTACCTGCGGATCAGGGGGGATGGCGGCGGCCAGCTCCTCGATCTCCCCCATGTTCCTGTAGTCGAAATACTTGCCGCCCGTCTGGGAGGCGAGTTCCCGCATGGCGTCGAGATCCCCGCTGGTGTCCCTGAACTCGAGCGACTGCATCTTGACCTGGAAGGCGGTCTTGACGTCGAACAGCGGCTTGGCCTCGCTGCTTCCCCCCGGGGCCGCCTGCCTGGCCTGGACCACCATGCTGCCGACGCGGCGCGCGCGGTAGGATCCGGCGCAGAACATTTCGCCCTTCGGGTCAGGCCTGAGCGGCACGATCTGCCGCTCGCCCTGCGCGCCGGTCACGGTCGCCAGTATCTGCTGCCCTTCGAGCTGGGCCATGAGCGCGGGATCCAGGAAGCGGAGGGTTATCTTGACCTCCTCGCCGGGCGAGTAGCTGTGTCGGTCGGTGCTGAGCGCCACCTGCTGCTGGGTGCCTTTCAGGCGCGTCTCCCCGAGGTAACGGATGACGTTCGTCCAGAACCGGTCGTAGTCGTAGCTCTCGCTCGGATACCGCCAGAACCACAGGCAGTCTATGCCCGAGTAGAAGACCGCCCCTTCGTAGTACCGGTGTATCGCCATGAGGCACTCGCCCTTCCCGGGGCCGTCGCCCTTCTGCAGCAGCACCCGCGCCTGGCTCTTGACGCCCATGACGGGATGCGCCCAGTAGAGCTTCGGGAAGGTAGCCCACACGGCGTCGTTGGTCTTGTCGTCCCGGTCGAGGCGCATCACGGCGTGCCCGCGCCCGACGGCCGTACGCTCGCTCGTGAACGGCCTCTCGAAGTACTGGAAATGGTCCGGCAGGGCGTTCTTGTCTATTTCCACCGGCAGCAGCTCGCGCACCTTGACGGCGTGGACCTGTATCAGCTTCGCCAGCCCGTGGTTCCGCCCGGAGATGACCATCAGGCCTCCGCCGGTCCGGACCATCGTCTCCATCTCGGCGACCTGCTGCGTGGTGATCCGGTTCGGGTCCGGGTCGAACAGGATCACGACGTCGAACTTCTTCCAGTCCTCCACAGACCGCGGCAGGCGTTCGATGGTCGTGTTGCCCTGCTGGACGTAGTCTATGTCGGCGGACTGCAGGAAGCACGACAGGTCTACCACCGGGTCACGCAGCAGCGCCGGCACGAGGTACAGGAATTCGCGGCTGGGGTTGCCGGCTATGAGCAGGACGCGGAGCGTGCGCTTGACGATCTTCACGTGCACGGTCGCTTCGTTATTCTCCTTGTCCACCTCGTCCTCGTACACGGGCAGCTTCAGCTTGAATTCCCGCGTTCCCTCCGTCTCGGGAATCGTGGCTATCTCGACCATGTTGTCGCCGCGGTTGAGCTTCAGCTTCCTCTCGTTGACCTGCTGCCCCTCCTCGAGGAGCGTCAGCTTCGTGTCGAGGGGGGAGCTTATCTGGTTGTGGATCTTCAGCCTGAAACGGAGGACGTCGCCCAGGCTGGCCTCCGGGTCCGCTATGACCTCGTCTATGCGCAGGTCGCGCAGCGGGTATTCGGTGCCGAACGCCACGGCGTGGACCGGCACCCTGGCGTCAGCGGCCGCGGCGCCGGCTTCCTTGATCGGGATGCCCCCGGTCTGCCTGCCGTCCGACAGGAGGACCATCCCGGATATGCGGTCGCCCGCCAGGTCGCGCAGCACGTCGTTGATGGCGTCGCCGACATTGCTGTATTCGCCCGTCGGATTCGGCGCCCCCTGAAACATCTCCTCCCTCCCCATCGCCGGGTCGCTCTCGCGCTCCCGCATCGGTATCTCCTTGAGCAGCCTGGTGCCGTCCGAGAACGCGAATATCTTGACGCGGTGCGTGAGGGAGAGTTTCTTCTGCAGCGTCTCCGCTACGGACTGCGCGGTGTCGTAGCGGCGCCGCCGGTCGGGCGGATTGGCCTGCACTATCGGATTGTCCCGGCTGTCTGCGAAACCCATGCTGACGGACTCGTCCACCACTATGGGCACCACGGGCAGCCTCGTCTCGTGCCTCACCAGCGTCACCGCCGGCCGCCCCAGAGCGATCACGGCCATGACGGCCACGATTATCCGCAGGGTCTGCATCGTTGCCCGCTGCCAGGGCGCGAGCCGGCGCGCCTGACGCGCCTCCTGGCGGTACACCCACGCGTAGAAGAGCGCCAGCGCCGCCGCCAGGATCAGAAGGAAGAACGCAATCCCCTGTCCCGCAAGCAGGGTCGGTTTCACGTCGTTGTCCCTCCGCGCCGGCGGCCGAACCTGGCCGCCAGATACGATTCGACCGCCAGGACCGCGAGCAGCGCCGCGAGAACCCCCGGCGCAAGCTCGGTCACCGAATGGAGCTTCGCCACGAATTCCTCGACCGGAGTCTCCGGCCCTATCCACCTCCACGCCCCGGACCCGAACGCCTGGGCGAAATCGCCGCGCGAGAGGCGGCTGAGGTCGCCCTCCTCGGGCTTCTGGTTGACGACGAACCGGAGCCGGGGCAGCACCTCGCGCGAGACGTCCATGAACTCGTAGACCCCCTGCTGCCGCGTACCGGCGAAGGCGACGGTCCACGCGGCGGCGCGGTCCTCGCGCTTGCGCGGCGTCAGGCGCTCCTTGCGGCCGTCCGGACACCTCAGGAGGAGATGCTGCGCCGTCACGAAGACCGGTTCCTCGAAGACGTCGCCGACATTCAGATTCACCGAGGCGTCAGGGTTGCCTATCGAGTACCGCAGCATGTCCTGCACCATTATCGCGAATTCCATCGTGGCCGGCAGCATCGTCCACTCCACCCCGGCCGTGGTATTCACGAGAATGACCTTCCCCCGCCCGACGTCCTTTTCGAGGATGGCCGGGGTCCCGTTCGACAGCGTCGCCACCGTCCTGCCGCCCCCCTCCGTCTCGAGGTTCATGTAGCGCAGGACCCTGGCATCGGGGCTCCCCATGCCGGCCAGCTCAGTCAGGGCCGGATGGGTAGACTCGCCGAATTTTATGAGGGGGGCATCCTTCGGGTCGGGAGAGGCGACCGACGCTCCGTCTTTTATGCGGCACGGCAGAAGTCCCCGGCCCTCCCGCCACAGGAACCTGTTGTACTGATAGGCGTTGACGCGGGGACCGAGGAAAATCCACAGCGTCCCGCCATCCGCCACGTAGCCCTCCAGCTTCGCCGCGGCAGCCTCGGACAGGTTGCCGCAGTCCATGAGCGCGACGGCCGAGTAGCTGTCAAGGTTTTCGTAGTCTATCCGCGAAACGGGGATGGCCTTCGCGCTGAACCTGGAGACGCGCTCCCCCGCGGGGTGCGTCGTCGGTGCTATGGCGCGGGCCAGGTAGGCGCTCTGGAAGTCCAGCCTGTCGGCCAGCCGGCTGCCGGTCCGATCGGCCGCCTCCGGCGCCGGCCCGGCCGCCCCGCCGGATTCGTCGGGCGCGCTTTCGTCCAGTATCAGCACCGGAACGCTCTCGGGGACGCTGCACAGGTACATCCGCCGGTTGTCCACGCGGTGCTCGTCGCCTTCCAGCACCGCCTCGACCAGATGCTCCCCCGCCTTGGCGAACCGGTGCTCGAAGACCAGCGACGCGGACCCGTCGGAAACACGGACCTCCCGCACGTCCTTCTTCGCCCCGTCCACCACGAAGGTGACCGAGGCGGCGGAGCCCTCAGGCGGCTTGCCCCACAGCTCGACCCTGGCCCTGAACCTCACCGGCAGGCCCGTGGACATCAGCCGGTCTTCCGGCTGCAGGTCCGTGAGCATGTAGTTGAAC
>JAOACM010000123.1 GCA_026417845.1 Planctomycetota bacterium
CTCGGCTATTCCGCGCGCCGCCTCAACGATCTTATCGGCAACCTTGCCGCGCAGGACGATCCTGGCCAGACGTGAGAACGGGGGATAGCCGAAGTCGCGGCGCGAGGCCAGCTCCTGCCTCGCAAATCCTTCAAAATCGTGGTCCCTGGCGGCCCTTATGGCCGGATCGGCCGGCATGAACGTCTGGACTATCACCTTGCCCCCCCTCTCGCCGCGCCCGCTCCGCCCGGCCACCTGGGCCAGAAGCTGGAAGGTCCGTTCCCTGGACCTGAAGTCTGGAAGATGCAGCGCCGTATCGGCCAGGACGATCCCAACCAGCGTGACGTCCGGAAAGTCCAGCCCCTTGGCGATCATCTGCGTGCCGACCAGTACATCCAGTTCGCGCGCCCGGAAGGCGGCCAGTATCTCCGCGTAGGCCCGCCTCCTGGACATCGTGTCCGAGTCCATGCGGGCTATCCGCGCCTCCGGCAGCGTCTTCCGGGCCTCCTCCTCGACCCGCTCGGTCCCGATCCCCCAGTACTTTATATGCGGGCACAGGCATGCCGGGCATTCCTTCGGCGGTTCACCCGTCCTGTCGCAATAGTGGCAGCGAAGCCTGTCCGTCGAGCGGTGGTAGGTCATGGCGATGTCGCATTGCGAGCATCGGACGGTCGTGCCGCAGCGCGGACATGTTATGACGGTCGAGTAACCCCTGCGGTTCAGGAACAGTATCGCCTGCCCGCGCGATTCGAAGCACTCGACCATCGCCTCCCGCAGCGCCCTGGAAAAGACGTTGAACCGCCCGGTATCCCTGTTCTCCTGGGTCATGTCCACCACGTGCACATCGGGCATCGGACGGCCGCCGACGCGCTCTCCAAGCGTCAGGTGCGTATATTTCCCGGATACCGCGTTGCGCCAGCTCTCAAGCGACGGCGTGGCGGACCCGAGTATGACGGTAGCACCGCTCTCCCTGGCCCTGACTATCCCTACGTCGCGCGCGTGGTAGCGCGGAACGTTCTGCTGCTTGAAGCTTCCCTCGTGCTCCTCGTCAATGACGAGCAACCCGAGCGGCGACAGTGGCGCGAATATGGCGCTGCGGGCGCCGACCACGACATCCACCCCGCCCTCCCTGATCCGCTCCCACTGGCGAGCCCGCTGTCCCGGCGTCAGATGACTGTGGAGGATTGCGATGCGCGGGAACCTCGCGCTGAACCGCCCGGCGGTCTGAGGCGTAAGCGCTATTTCCGGCACCAGTACTATTCCCTTGCGACCCGCAGCGACCGTCCTTTCAAGCGCCCGTATGTACACTTCGGTCTTTCCGCTGCCGGTCACGCCCTGAAGCAGATGCACCTGAAAGCGTCGCTCGTCTATAGATCGGTTTATGATATCGAGCGCCGCCCGCTGCTCCGCCGTAAGTTCGACATCTCCCGCCGCCGACCGCCTCTCGCCTGCGGCCGCGGCCTCGATGTCGCCGGCAGGAAGCTCCGCGTCATCGTCCCGCGCCACGACATCACCTGACCTGATCAAAGCATCAAGGGAGGAGCGATCGGCTCCTGCAGCCTTCAGCAGCTCGCCCGCGATCACCGGCTCGCCGATCGCGGCCAGCTCCCTCAGTATCGCCGCCCGTTTCGCGGCCCTCTTTTCGATATGTCTGGCGCGCTCCAGGGTCCCGGCCGGCTCCCTGGAGGACCGCACGACGCGAATCTTCTGAATCCTCGCGCCCCACTTGACGGGGGCCGGCACTACCGCGGAAAGCGCCTCTCCGAGGCCGCAGCGGTAATATGATGACATCCACCTGGCAAGGGCGAGCATCTCGGGGACGATGGCCGGCCGCTTCTCGACGGCGTCAATAATCGGCTTTATTTTGTCCTCGGGCACTCCGTCCCTGGCGATCCGCTCGCGGGACATCGGTCCCAGGAAATACCCGATGACGGTGCGGCCGCCGAACGGAACCCTGACTCGCAATCCAGGCACCAGCAATCCAGCCAGCGATTCCGGCACCCGGTAGGCAAATGTCGCAGACACTGGCGCCTCGACGGCTACCTCGGCGAACGGGCCGCCGCTCTCGCCGCCGGATGTCCCGCTATCCGGAGCGACCGGGTTCAGCAGATCCACCGCCATCCGATACGCAGCCTCTTACGAACCCGTCCCAGAATTTCCTGCCGCCAAGTCGA
The DNA here is from genome assembly GCA_026417845.1 of Planctomycetota bacterium. Classification (GTDB taxonomy): domain Bacteria; phylum Planctomycetota; class SZUA-567; order H5-PLA8; family CALKMO01; genus CALKMO01. The sequence goes on from JAOACM010000123.1 coordinate 2,154, forward strand.
AATCGCTGAACCGCAAGCTTCGCGACGGCAGGTTTTCGGGCAGATTTTACATATATCCGACCTGTCGCGCGCCGGCAGCCTTCCCCGGTGTTTCCGGCAGGCTGATCTTTTCTGGTCCCTGGAGGTGCATAGCCGCAAATGCAAGGTCGCGGGCTTCCGTAAGCGCTTCGATGGGGGAAGGCTGGCCCGCCGTCGCCTCCCCCCGTGTCTCCGCGGATTACCTCCGAGGGCTTTCGAATCGCCTGGCTCGCATACGCACTTACGTCCATGCTCCCGGCCCCTGGTACCACCGCATCCTCCCAATGACGCCAGCCTCGCCGTCCCTGCGATCGGGAAGCGACCTGCGGCCCCCCGGTCGCGATCGTAATAGGTTATTGCTGCCGCTCAAGCTGCTTGCCTGTTTCGCGACCGCGGCAGGCGCAACACTCTGGGGCCTTCTCCAAAAGCTTCCCGCAGCGAATCTGGAGCCTGTCCGAAAGCCTCCGGCGCTCAGCTTATACGCGCGCTCTGGCGATCCATACTGTCCGGCGGGAAGTTTTTGAACAGGCTCTTATTGTGGTGCTCCCCTGTGGCAACATATGATGATAGCGCCCGACCTCCATAATATTGGCGCGAATTGCGTACCCGTTTCCTGCCTCCCTGCCAACAGACAGGAGAGAAGGGAACAGGCCCCGTAATCGTTTGCCGCATTCAGGTGGCGATTACCATTTGTAGAGATGCGTCCGAACAGGGCAACAATATCGCTACCGCAGACAGGTCCGGTTTGGTCCGGTGCGCCCCAACATATGGGCACGGCAGACAATTACCAAGCTCCGGACGCCGCCGCGGGCCGCCTGGCCGTTATCCAGCCATCATTACATTATTGGAGCGAACCGGATACCACACTTGGGTTGCGCGCTCGGACCGCGGCGATTATTCGTCGCCTTCCCTTTTTGACACGGCCGGGCCGCGCGCCTAGAATCCGCGTGCCCGGCGGTTTTATGCGGGAGGCGGGAGCCGGTTGCGTTGCCGGTCCGCGGGGCGGTTGTCAGAGCGGATGCGACGGACGGTTGCGGGGAGGGTGCGCGCCGTCTTGCTCCAGCGCTCTCTGAAAGCCGCTTGTGTGGGGTAAAAATCGCGAGAACCGCTATCCGGCGGGTGCGGATTCCCTCTTGAGGGGTGGTGGAAGCCCAGGCCTCCGCGCAAATCTTCCTCCCGTATAGGGACAATGCAACCGGCCCGGAGGCGGATTGGCGCCCGGCGACGGACCGGCGCCGCCGCGGCGGATGTCAGCGCTCCGGCGGCTGTTCGAAGGAGGACCCGATGGCAAGCGAACCTGAAAGTGGCGCCGTGGAATCCGGGCGACTTGCGAGCGGGAAATCGGGCGGCGACGCGGACGACGCGAAGCGCATCGAGGCCTTGCGACGCGGTCGGGAACTGCTGTTGGCTGAAATCGGCAAGGTAATAGTCGGCCAGCAGAAGGTAGTGGATCATCTGCTGATGGCGCTTTTCTGTCAGGGCCATTCGCTCATGGTCGGCGTGCCGGGGCTGGCCAAGACGCTGATGGTCCGCACGCTGGCGCGGATACTTGACCTCTCCTTCAAACGTATCCAGTTCACGCCGGACCTGATGCCCTCCGATATAATAGGCACGGACGTGATCGAGGAGGATCCGGTCGCGCGCGTGAGGTCCTTCAGGTTCATAAAGGGACCGGTCTTCGCGAACGTAATCCTGGCCGACGAGATAAACAGGACTCCGCCTAAGACGCAGGCGGCCCTTCTGGAGGCCATGGAGGAGCATTCGGTTACCGCCGGTGGTCAGACTTTCCGCCTGGACGAACCGTTCTTCGTCCTGGCGACGCAGAACCCTATCGAGCAGGAGGGGACGTATCCTCTGCCTGAGGCGCAGCTGGACAGGTTCATGTTCGAGATAGATATAGGCTACCCGTCCAGGGAGGAAGAGATCCGCATAGTGCGCGAGACGACGGCGCTGCGGGACGTGGATCTCAAGCGGGTCCTGAACGCGCGGGACGTGATCGAGATACAGCGGGCGGTGCGCAGAATGCCGGCCGGGGAGTCGGTCGTCAGATATGCCGTGAACCTGGCGTCCGCTACGCGCCCGGGGTCCGGGGAGGCGCCGGAGTTCGTAAGAAAGTTCGTGAGGTGGGGGGCGGGGCCGAGGGCCAGCCAGTATCTGGTGCTGGGGGCCAAGGCGCGGGCGGCGATGCGGGGGAACTTCGCGCCGGCGATGACCGACGTCAGGGCCGTGGCGCCGGAGGTCCTGCGCCACAGGATAGTGCGGAACTTCCACGCCGAGTCCGAGGGCGTTACGGCCGACGAAATAATATCCCGGCTGCTGGAGAGCGTGCCCGAGCCGGCCTGACGCCGGAGGAGCCGGGCTGCGGGAACGGAACGGGAGATGGCATGGCATTGCCGGATCAGACAACCGCGGAAACCGGCCGCCTGGACGGGGATACCATGTTTCTGGACCCCGGAACGGCGGCAAGGGTCGGGAACCTTGAGCTGGTGGCGAGGTTCATAGTCGAGGGTTTCCTGATAGGTCTTCACAAGAGCCCCTGCCACGGATTCTCCAGCGAGTTTTCGGAGTACAGGAAGTACTGCAAGGGCGATCCCATACGCTTCGTGGACTGGAAGGTCTACGGACGGACGGACAGATTCTACATCAAGCAGTTCGAGGAGAACACCAACGCATTCAGCCATGTCTTTCTCGATACCTCCTCCTCGATGGATTTCGGCATTTCGACCGTGACGAAGTTCGAGTACGCGCGATGCCTGGCCGCGGCCTTCGCTTATCTGATGCTCAAACAGGGCGACGCCGCCGGACTTTCGCTGTTCTCGTCGAGGGAAACCGTTTCGATCCCCGCGCGGCGCGGGTTCCTTCATCTGCGGAGGCTGCTTTCGGAGCTGGCCGCCGCGAGGCCCGGAGCCGGCACCGATTTCGGGACTGGCCTCGGCATGGCGCCGGAGCGGATGCGGCGGCGGGGTATCGTGGTCCTGATAAGCGACATGCTGGACGACCCGGACCGGATACTGGACGTCATAAAGGGATTCCGCTACCGCGGGCACGAGGTCATCGCATTCCGCCTGCTGACCCCCGAGGAGCGCGACTTCCCGTACAGAGACAACTTCGAATTCGTGGATGCCGAGACCGGGGATAAACTGACCGCGCAGGGAAGTTACATCCGGCAGGCATATCTCGGCGCGCTGGCCGCCCACACGGAAAAGCTCAAACAGGGCTGCCGCGATATGGGGGCCGACTTCGTCGAGCTGACCACCGACGCGATCCTTTCCAACGCGATCGCCGCCTATCTGGCCGGGCGCAGGAGCACGCGCGTATCCGCACCGATCGCCTGAGCTCACAGCCGGTGGAGGGTGCAGTGTTTCCCGTTGATGCTGTAGCGCTCGTGGCAGGAGGCTTTGCCGTCTCGCTGGCGGCGATGCCGGTGTGCATCCGGGCGGCGAAGCATCTGGGGCTGCTCGACAGCCCCGGCCACAGGAAAGAGCAGGAGGTGACGGTACCGCTGTTGGGAGGCGTCGGCATATTCGCCGGCATTCTCCTGCCGGTCGGGCTTCACTCCGCCCTGCGCCCGGATGCTATCCTGCCTGCCGACCGCGCGAGGATATGGACGGCGCTTGCGGCTTCGCTTGCGCTGGCCGCCGCCGGCCTGGCCGACGACAGACGTCCCATGAGTCCGCGCGTCAAGTTCGCCGCGCAGGCCGCCGTCGCCACGATCTTCGCGTGGTTCGGATACCGCTTCGACTTCCTGCAGCTCCCCGGTTTGCCGCCGCTGAACCTGTACCCGCTCGCGGTTCCCTTCACGGCGATATGGATCGTTGCGGTCGTCAACGGCTTCAATCTGATAGACGGCTCGGACGGTCTGGCCGGCTCGGTGGCGGCAACCGCTGCGGTGACGGTAGCGCTCTGCGGCGCCAGGGCCGGCGACACGGCCGCGCTTTCGCTCGGCGCGGCCTGCGCCGGGGCTTCGCTCGGATTCCTCCTGTTCAATTGGAAGCCCGCGCGCGTGTATATGGGGGACGCCGGCAGCCAGGGGATCGGGATGCTCGCCGCCGCCATGCTCGTCTCCCTGGGGCAGGACCGGCCGGCCTTCATGCGCGATCCGATCCTGTCCGAGGGCTCTTTCGTGGATTACCACGTGCCGCTGGCGACCGCGGCGGCTGTCTATCCGCTGCTGGAGGCGGCGCTATCCGCGGTCCGGCGCGTGCTGGCCGGCAGGCCGGTCGGCCGCGCGGACCTCGGTCACATCCATCACCGGCTCAAGGCAGCCGGCTGGTCGCCTCAATGGATCGCCGCGTGGGCGGCGGCCGCTACGGCGTCGTCCGGCGCCGGAATCGTCCTCATGTTCTCTGCGTTCCGCGGTTTGTCCGTCTGGTTCTTCCTGCTGACGGCGTTCCTGCTGACGGCCGCCCTTGGTCTCGGCGGATGCCTCGACGCTCTCCATCCGTCCGGCATCCGCGGCGCCCGTCCGCGGCATGCGCTCGTCGAGAGGTTCGCCGCGATGCAGAAGGCCCGGCTCGATCTCGCCGCGACCGCCGGAGACGTCTGGCGCGCACTCGAGGAGGCCTGCGTCGAATTCGGAATCGAGACGTACCGGGCGTTCTCCGCGGCCGCCGGGCGCGGGGGAACGGTGCGCAGCGGAACGGAAAGTCCGGCTCCCGGTACGGCGGTACCGCCTCCGGCTTCCGGCGCGGCTCCCGCCCGGTCCGGCCCGATCCCGATAAGGGAGTGGAGGCGCCCCCCGGGCGCGAAACCGGAACATCTTATCCTCCTGCCGCGCGATCAGGTCCCGCGCGCGATATCCGACATGGTCGCATCGGCCGATGGCGGAACGTGGATTGAGTGGACCGGCGAATCGCGCTGGATCGGCAGAGACCTCGAAGTAGATTGCCGGACGGTATTCTCCGAGCTGGCGCGGCACGCGATCGAAAAGATACGCGAACTGCCGCCCGTCCGTGACGGTTCGCCGCCAGACCTCTGAAAGGCTTTGTTGCGTAAAATATCGTGGGACCTTGATGCACAACGGGTTGCGGCGAGTTGCTCTGGCTGAGATATTTGCATGTAACGTATTGTTCTACATGGAGTTGCGACTTTAATTGTACGACAAAGCCGTGATTTTTACCCCACATCTGGCAGAGAGCGCCGGAGGCAAGCCTGCGTATTCCTGCACGCGACTGTCCATATCGTACTCTCAGGCAACCGCTCCGGCAAACCAACATCGCAACCGGCTCTCCGGGTAATGGCATGCCGGAGTCCGGTGCGGACGCACCCTTCCGGAGCTGCGTCGTCCACATCTTTCGCTCCAGCCGCGGTCCGTCGCTGGCGGACCGGATCAGTCTATTGCGTCCGTATATCCCCGTTGGGAGGCTGCGCGACGGTCCCCGCCCGGCGTATCTTTTTCGGGTCTCCACCGAGCCGAAGGAACGCTTCGTAATGGCGGGATGCCAGGTCCGGCCTGGCCATGTGGAATTCGTAGAGCAGCGCCAGATTGTAGTGGGCGGCGGCCGAATCCGGATTCATCTCCAGCAGCCTCCTGTATTCCCTTTCTGCATCATTGAAGCGCTTGAGCCTCCTGAGCGCTGCGGCGAGGTTGTTGATCGCCGCCTCGCAGCGGCGGTCGACATCGAGCGCCCTGCGGCAGAAATCGGCGGCCCCGTGCGGATCGTCTTCCGCGAGCAGGATGGCGCTGGAGTTGACGAGCGCGGGAACATTCCTGGGATCGAGGCGCAGGATCTCGGAGAGCACGTGGAGCGCCGTCGCGCGGTCTCCCCTGGCAGAGAGGATGGATGCCAGCAGGAGGCGCGCGGATATTTCGTCCGGTTTGAGCTCGATGGCTTTCCTGCAGGCCGACTCGGCCGGTTCCATTCGCCCGGCGCGATGGTGGGCGAAGGCCGCGTTGCGCCAGCCGGCCGGATCTCCGGCGCGCCCCTGCGCCTCGAAGTGAGCCAGGGCGGCCCCTTCGGCTCCGGCTTTCCGGTACAGTCCCGCAAGCCTGCCGTGGGCGGCCGCATTGCCCGGTTCGAAAGCGGTTATCCTCCGGAGGAAATACGCGGCCTTCAGATCGCGCCCGGTGTCTTCGGCTATCGCCGCGGCCGTCCTGAGGATGGCAGCGGAATGCGGCGATGCGTGCAACGCCCGCTCGACGCACTCCGCGGCGCGGTCCTGGCGGCCGAGCTTCGAGTAGAAGTCGGCCGCGCGCATCTGGAAGCCGGGGTCGTCCCCCGCCCCGGCCGCCGCGCGGACGCGGTCGAATTCCGCCGTGGCCTCCTCCCGCTTTCCCATCCGCGCCAGCAGGTCCGCCAGCTGGATCCGAGCCTCAATATCATCAGATCTGGCGGCGAGGTAGAGGCGGAATTCCGCGACGGCCTCCTCCCGTCTCCCGATGTCGCGGAGTACCCTGGCCAGGTTAAGCCGGGCCGTCGCCAGGTCCGGATCGCTCCTCAGTGCCGCCTGATACTCCGCGATGGCGTCCTCCGCCATGCCCTTTCCGGCCAGTATCGTTCCGAGGTTCTGACGGGCCGCGGCGTTATCCGGGCGGCGCTCGATCGCCCTGCGCAGGTGGCGCTCGGCCGCCTCTCTGTCGTTGCCGCGGAGGTAAAGTTCGGCCAGCCGCTCGTGACTGACCGGATCGTCCGGGATGCGTTCGAGGACCGCCTTGAACTGAAGTATCGCCCTGCCGCCCGCGTCCGGCATCCGAGCGTACAGTTCTCCCAGTCGCCTGCGTGCGTCCGTATCGCCGGGGTCGGCCGCCACCACAGCCTGCCATTCGGCGGCCGCCTTAATGTCCAGGGAGGCTTTCTCATACAGGGAGGCGAGGAGGCGGCGCGTCGGGATATGATCGGGCCTGGCGCGCGCGAGTCGCTCGGCCGCGGCAACGGCGGCTTCCGTACGGCCCGTTTCCGTGGCTATCTGGAGGAGTTTCTCCTGGAGGGCCGGGTTCGATGCGTCGGCGGCAGCCGCACGCTCCAGTGCCTGAAAGGCTTCCGCCGCTCGCCCTTCCGCCTCCAGCGCCTCCGCCGTCAACGCGTGGACTTCCGCGACATCCGGCCGCGACCGGGCAAGTCTGTCGAGGATGCGCCGCGCCTCGCCGGGCCGCCCTGCCCGGATCATCAGCCTGGCGCGGGCGAGCGCCACGTCGGCGTTTCCCGGCTCCAACCTGGCGGCGCGCTCCAGGGCAGCGAGCGCCTCCACGGTCCTGCCGGCTGCCTCCTCGACTATCGCCAGATTGTAAAGCGGCTCGGCCCGGTCCGGCAACTCGCGCGCCGCCTCCTCCAGGCGGGCGCGTGCGCCGTCAAGATGGCCCCTGTCGAACAGGAGCCGCGCGAGCTCAAGCCGGGCGGGCAGATGCCGACGGTCCAGCTCTACCGCCCGCAGAAATTCCGCCTCGGCCGCCGCCGGTTCGCCCCGCCGGGCCAGCGCCAGTCCCAGCCCGTATCGCGCCTCCGCCCACAGGGGGCATATCTCCGCCGCGATCCGCAGGTGCCTCCCGGCTTCGTCGCACTTCCCCGCCGCCAGGAGCAGCATCCCCAGATTGATATGGGCATGGAACAGGGACGGGGCAATCTCGAGCGCCCTGCGGTAGAGCAGCATGGCCTTATCGTGATTGCCCTTCTCCTGGAACATGGCCGCCAGTTCGTCGTGGGCCATCGCGTCCCTGGGGTTGACCTCGATCGCCGCCTGGAGGCTGCGAACGCG
>JAOACM010000011.1 GCA_026417845.1 Planctomycetota bacterium
GATCCGGAGACCGGCCTTGCGGTGATTTGCGAGGTCACGGAGTACAAACGCTTTCCGGCGGTCGAATGGGTAATCCGGCTGAAAAACACGTCAGGGGAAAAGAGCCCGCTGATCGAGGACCTGCGGTCCATGAACCTCCGGTTCCGGCTCGGAGCGTTCCCGTACCTGAACTACCGCACCGGCGACTACTGTTCCCCGGACGGATACGAGCCGTTCCGCGTGTCGCTAGCCCACGGGGAGGAGTTCCGTTTTGCGCCGGTGGGCGGCCGCGGCACGAACCGTGCGTTCCCGTACTACAACCTGGAATGGCAGGATACGGCGCGCGGCATCATCGTCGCAGTGGGCTGGCCTGGGCAGTGGGCGAGCCGCTTCGCCGGCGATCCTAAGGACCCGGGCGTTGTGTCGATCACGGCCGGGCAGGAGCTGACCCGCTTCCGGCTGCTTCCCGGCGAGGAGGCGCGTACCCCGACGTCGCTGCTCATGTTTTACCGCGGTGACCGGGAGCGATCGCAGAACCTGTGGCGCCGCTGGTACCGGGAGCACGTCATGCCGCGGCCCGGCGGCAAGCCCATGCTGCCGCACCTGGTGGGGCACGGCACCGATGAAGGCTCGGAGTTCACAGCGGCCACCGAAGAGAACCAGGTCCGCTATCTCAACAAGTGGGCCGCCAGACGCATCCCGTTCGACATCTGGTGGATTGACGCCGGCTGGTACCCCTGCTACTGCGAAAAAGCAAAGAAACGGCGATGGCAGCTTACCGGCCCGTGGATTCCGGACCCCGAGCGATTCCCCAACGGTCTCAAGCCGGTATCGGACGCGGCGGCGCGGCACGGCGCGAAGCTGCTGGTCTGGATGGAACCCGAGCGCGTCACCCCCGGGTCGGCGATAGACCGGGAGCATCCGGAGTGGCTGTTGAAGGTCGGCAACGAGGAGAACCGCCTGCTCAACCTGGGCAATCCCGACTGCCGGCGATGGCTGACCGAACACGTCTGCCGGCTCATCCGCGAGAACGGGATCGGAATCTACCGGCAGGACTTCAACTTCAATCCGCTGCCGTACTGGCGCGGGAACGATGCGCCCGACCGGCAGGGCATGACCGAAAACCTGCATGTGCAGGGGTATCTCCGATACTGGGACGACCTGCTGGCCCGGAACCCCGGCCTGTGGATTGACTCCTGCGCATCCGGCGGACGGCGCAACGACCTTGAGACCATGCGGCGATCCGTCCCCCTGCATTACACCGACTATGGATACGGCGACCATCCTGTGAAGCTGGCGTTCCACGACGGCCTGTTCCAGTGGCTGCCGTACTTCAAGGAGGTCACGCTCTCCTGGGACCTGAAGGGCGAACACCGGTATGATCACGAGGTGGATCGCTATTCATATCACTGCGGCTTCGGCCCCATGATGATCCCCTGTCTCGACATCCGCCGCGACGATTACGACTACGGGACGGTCCGCGAGATGCTCCGGATCTGGAAGCGCGTTGCGCCCCTGATGCTGGAAGGCGACTACTACGCGCTGACCCCGATCCATCGTTCGCCGGAGAAATGGGCGGCCCGGCAATTCGACCGTCCGGAGGCCGGGGACGGCTTTGTCCAGGCCATCCGGCTGCCGAAGGCGCCTGAGGAATCCATGCTCGTGCATCCCAAGGGGCTGAGGCCCGACGCCATATATGTCTTTGAAAATCCCGAGTCCGGCGAAACCCGGAGGCTCAGAGGGGACCGCGCGATGGCGGAGGGGCTGGTCTTCTCGCTGCCGCCGCGGGAGGGCGCCATCTGGTTCTACCGCGCGAAGTAGGGCGTGATCCATGACGGGAACTCTCTCCCATCGTATAGCCCGGACGCAGGCGAAGCCTGGCGAAATCGTCGTTTTCGGCTTGGGGCAGGCCGGGGTTCTGATAAAGACCGCCTCCGGCGCGACGCTGGCCATAGATCCGTACCTGTCCGATTGCGTGGAGCGCCTGGCGGGCTTCAGGAGGCTCGTCCCGGCTCCGATCCGGGCCGAGGATCTCGACGTGGACGTGGTGGCCTGCACGCACAGCCATCCAGACCATCTGGACGTGGACGCTCTGCCCATCCTTGCCGCGCGCGGGCGCACCCGTTTCGTTGGCGCGCCGGATTGCGTCGAAGGGTTCCGCGGCGCGGGGCTGGCTCCCGGACGATTCGTCATTCTGCGGCCGGGGGAGGAATTCGCGCATAGCGACCTGGTCGTGCGGGCCACCTTCGCCGATCACGGCAAGCTGGCGCCCGATGCGGTAGGGTTTTTCGTACGGGCCGGCGCAGTGACGATCCTGAACGTCGGCGACACCGGGTACGCGCCGGAACGGATCATGGCCGGGACGGGCGATCCTGTAGATGTGATGATCGCGCCGATAAACGGCGCCTTCGGCAATCTTACCGGCGAAGAGGCCTGCCGGCTGGCGGCGCTGGTCCGGCCGCGCCTGCTGATCGGCAATCATTTCGGCATGTTCGCCGAACACGGGGGCGATCCGGCCGGATTCCTGGCCGAGGCGGAGAAGCTTCCGGCCGTGATCCGGGCGCAGACCCTGGCCGCCGGCGGGATGTTGCGGTACCGGAAGGAGGCGGCGCCATGAAGGTTGATCTGGGAGGACAGGTGGCTCTTGTCACGGGCGCCGGCAACGGCATCGGCCGGGCGATCGCCGACCTGCTGGCCGCCAACGGCGCGCGGGTGGCGTACACGGACGCGGACGAGGCCGCCGCCGGGCGCGCCGCGGCCGGCAAACCCGGTTGCGCGGCCCGGCGGCTTGACGTAACCGTCCCGGCGGACATCGAGGCCGGCGCCAGGTGGCTGCTGGAGGAGTTCGGGCGCATTGACATCCTGGTCAACAACGCCGGGATCAATACGCGCTTCCGCGTCAACCTGGACCAGTTCCACGACGACGAGTGGGACCGCATAGTGGCCACCGATCTGACCGGCTGCTACCGGGTGACCAAGGCGATAGTTCCCTTGATGCTGAAGCGAAAGTCCGGCCGGATCATCAACATCGCCTCGGTCTTCGGGCTGGTGCCCGCGCGTCTGCAGTGCGCCTACGTGGCGGCCAAGGCCGGGGTGGTAAATCTGACCAGGGCGATGGCCCTGGAGTTCGGCCCGTACGGGGTGCTGGCGAATGCCGTGGCGCCCGGCTCGACGCTCAACGAGGGGCTCAGGAAGATATACTCGAGCCAGGATCCCGCCGACAGGAAGTGGGTCGAAGGGACGCTCTCGCACATTCCCCTGGGCCGGCCGGCCGAATGCGAGGACGTAGCCTACGCGGTGTTGTTCCTGGCCGCACCGGAGAGCCGTTACATAACCGGGACGGTCATAGTCGTGGACGGCGGCTGGACCGCCGGGTTTTCGCGGGATTTTTGAGGGGGGATCCTTCCGGCATGAGCGCCAGCGATGGGAACGCCGCGGTATCTTCGGGGCTGAGCCGCGAAGCGATGCTCGATCTTTACCGGACGATGCTGACCATCCGGCTGGTCGAGGAACAGCTTGTCCGGGCGCACCAGCGCGGGCTGGTGCCCGGGGCCTGCCACGCTTACATCGGCCAGGAGGCCGTGGCTGCGGGGGTCTGTTCCTGTCTGCGGCCGACCGACGTGGTTTTCAGCACGCACAGGGGACACGGCCACGCGCTGGCCAAGGGAGTGGCCCCGCGCAGTCTGATAGCCGAAGTTCTGGGCCGCGCGACCGGCTGTTCCGGCGGCCGGGGCGGCAGCATGCACATCTTCGCGCCCGAAGTCGGCATGATGGGCACCAGCGGCATAGTGGGGCCCTGCATCCTGCAGGCCGCTGGCGCCGCCTACGCATTCAAGCTGGACGGGAGCGACCGCGTGTCCGTGGCCTTCTTCGGCGACGGGGCGTCCAACAACGGCGCCTTCCACGAAGGCCTGAACATGGCCGGCATATGGAAGCTGCCGGTCGTCTTCGTGTGCGAAAACAACCTGTATGCCACCGAGGTGCCCATAGCCTATTCCGGCGCCAACCCGAACATAGCCGAACGTGCCACCGCCTACAACCTGCCCGGAGTTTCCGTGGACGGCAACGACGTGCTGGCGGTGCGCGGAGCGGCGGAGGAGGCCGTGCGGCGCGCACGCTCCGGCGGCGGTCCGACGCTGATCGAATGCCGCACCTACCGGACCAGGCCGCACGGGGAGGGAATGGGCGATTTCACCTACCGGACCCGCGAGGAGGTTGATGCCTGGAAGGCGCGCTGTCCGGTGCAGGGTTTCCGACGGCGACTGCTACTCGAGAAAATAGCCACGGAGGAGGAGATTGCGGTCGTCGAGGACGGCATCCGGAGAGCAGTGGCGGAAGCCATGGTCGCGGCCGAAAGCGATCCGCTGCCCGATCCATCCGACGCACTGCGCCATGTGTACGACGAGGCGCCGCCGGCGGTCGCCAGGCCTGCGCCGCCGGCGTCCGGGACGGAACGCAGGATCACCTTCATCAGGGCGACGCTGGAAGCGCTGTCCGCCGAAATGGACCGCAACCCGGCCATCTACGTGATGGGCGAAGGGATCGGCCGGCGCGGCGGGAACTTCGCCACTACGACGGGGCTCTACGATAAGCACGGTCCGGTGCGGTTGTGCGACACTCCGATAGCCGAGCGCGGCTTCACCGGCATGGCGGCCGGCGCGGCGATGGCCGGGGCGCGGCCGGTGATTGATTTCATGTTCCTGGACTTCGAGCTCGACGCCGCCGGCGAGATCATCAACCAGATCGCCAAGATCCATTACATGAGCAACGGGCGGCTCAGGATGCCGGTGCTCCTGCGCGGCTGCATCGGCACAGGCCATTCCGCCGGGACGCATCACTCGGGCAACTATCTGCCGACCTTCGCTCACTTTCCGGGGCTGCGGGTCGTCGTACCCTCGACCCCCTACGACGCCAAGGGGCTTCTGGCCCGCGCGCTGCGGTGCCGGGACCCGGTCCTGTTTCTCGAGCATCGTGAGCTGCTGGCCATGAAGGGACCGGTGCCGGAAGAAGATTACGAGATCGAATTCGGGAAGGCCGCGGTGGTCCGGGAGGGGAGGCATGTAACCGTCGTGGCCCTTGCTCTGATGGTCCATCATACGCTGGCGGCGTGCGCGGAGCTTGCCGCCGGGGGAATAGATGTCGAGGTCATAGATCCGCGGACCATATCGCCTCTGGACGCGGAAACCATCCTTGCGTCGGTCCGCAAGACCGGGCGGCTGCTGGTGGTTGACGAGGACTTCGCGCCGTTCAGCTTCGGAAGCGAGGTGGCCGCGCTGGCGGCCGGGGAGGCGTTCGACGACCTTGATGCGCCGGTGCGACGGCTGCACGGGGAGTTCGCGCCGACGCCGTACAGCCGGCCGCTGGAGGAAGCGGTCGTTCCCAACCCCGCGCGGATCGTCCGGGCGGTGCGGGAGCTGATGGCGGAATGAACGAAAGGATACCGGGATGGCTACGGAGGTGAGGCTCCCGAAACAGGGTTGGTCCACGGAGGAGGCCGCCTTCGTGGAGTGGCTCAAGAAGGACGGAGAAGATGTCAGGGCCGGCGAGCCTCTTTTCTCTGTGGAGACCGAGAAGGCGGTCCGGGAAATCGAATCCCCCGACGACGGCATCCTCAGGATCCCGCCGGACGGTCCTGACGAAGGCGACATAATCAAGGTCGGCCAGGTGATCGGGTATCTGATCCGGGCGGGAGAGACGGTTCCGACCGCAGCGGCAACGGCCCCCGTGGCGGCGGATCGTCCGGCAGCGGAGAAGGCCGGACCGGTCACAGCCGCGACGGCGACGGCGGTTCCGGCGGCGGCTTTGGCAGTACCCGCGACGGGCGCGACGGGATGGAGGGCGGTTACTCCGCGGGCCGCCCGGCGCGCAATCCTGGAAGGCATAGATATCAGGAGCCTGACCGGCACTGGGCGCGGCGGGCGCATACGGGAGGCCGATGTGATCGCTGCATGCGGCGCCCCTCCAGCCTCCCCGGCGCCGGCCGCGGCCGCGGCTGCCGGGTCGTCGGCCCCGGCGGCGATCGGGGAGGCGGCCGGGCCGGTTTCCCTTCCGCGGGGGCGCGAGGTGGCCATTAACGGCATGCGCCGCGCCATCGCCGAGCAGATGGTCCGGAGCAAGACGCTCACTGCCCCGGTCACCCTGACTACCAGGGTAGACGCCGGATCCCTGGCGGCCCTCCGGGCCAGGTACAAAGCCGCCGCGAGGGGGCCGGACGATCCCGTCCCGAGCTACAGCGACATGATGATCAAGCTGGTCGCGGCGGCCCTCAGGGAGCATCCCGCGCTCAACGCCCGCTGGGAGGAAAAGCGGATCGTCTACGTGGAGGCGATAGATATCGCCCTGGCCGTGGACACTCCCGACGGGCTGATCGCTCCGGTGGTTCGCGGGGTGCCCGGCCTTTCCCTGATCCAGCTGGCGGCCCGCACGCGCGACCTGATCCGCCGGGCGCGGGAGCGCCGGCTTTCGACCGGGGAGATGACGGGCGGCACTTTCACGGTGAGCAACCTGGGCGCGGCCGGCATAGATGTCTTCACCCCGATCATAAATCACCCGGAGTGCGCGGTGCTGGGCATGGGACGGATAGTGCGCGAACCGGCTGCAGTAGAGGACAGGATCGAGATCCGCAGCTTGATGTGGCTCAGCCTGACCTTCGACCACCGCATCGTGGACGGCGCCCCGGCGGCGCGTTTTCTGGATGCGGTACGGAAACTGGTGGAGAACCCGCCGGCGGAGCTTGTCTCCTGACCGGCTAGGGGCCGGATCGGGGGCCTGTCCGGAAACTCCGGATGGGCAGGCATACGCATCGAAGGCCCATTGGCGCATGAGAGTTCAGGGACGGATTCCGGGAGCCTGTACGGAAACATCCGGGCGGAGCGGGCGGAATGCGGACTGTATGGTCTTGGGCGCGGCGGGAGTTTCCGGACAGTCTCTGGAGATGCGGAGCAGGGTCGCCGGACCCGGAGAGGGGAACGGAGCGATGAAACGGGACGGCCCGGATTCCGACCGCTGCAGCGGCACCGACAGGAGCATCCAGTCGCTGAACGGAATCTGGCAGCTGGCTAGGGATCCGGACGACAGGGGCCTGGAGATGGGATGGCAGGAGGATGCCGGTTTCCCGTCGGAGGAAGCCAGGCCTGTCCATGTGCCGGGACACATCTTAGAGGCGTGGCCCGGATACACCGGCGTGGCATGGTATCGCTGCCGGTTCGTCTCCAGGCTGCCGGCCGGACCGGAGTCGCGGTGTTACCTGCGCTTCGGCGCCGTTCAGTACTCGTGCGACGTCTGGCTCGACGGATTCCATCTGGGATCGCATGAAGGGGCATCGTCCCCGTTCGAATTCGATGTGACGGAGTGTCTGCGTCCGGGGGCCGGGCAATCCCTGATCGTCCGGGTGTTCAGCCCGAGGTCCTTCTTCAAGGATGGACGTTATCCGGTCGCGTTCGACATGGGCGGCATACACCAGCCGGTCTCGCTGGCGGAGCAGCCCCGCGTCCGGCTGACGGACGTCTTCGTGAGGCCGGACATCCGCAGCGGCGATACACGGCTGGAGGTGACGGTGGAGAATAACACCGGAAATGCCGCCGTGGTGTCGCTTACGGCTGCGGCGAGCGAACGCCGGTCCGGCCTCGTGGTGGGGACGGCGGCGGACAGGGTGGAAGCTCCGCCGGGTTCCTCGGTGCACAGGATGACGCTGCCGGCAGGCACGCCGCATCTCTGGAGCCCGGAGGACCCGTTTCTGTATTCCGTTTCCGTGCGGGCGGACTGGATGGGCTGGAGCGACATTTTCGATGTGCCCCGCGTCGGATTCCGCGAGCTTCGCATCGGCGGGGACGGCTGCTTCGAGCTGAACGGCAGGCGCATCTACCTGAAGTCCGCGCACAGCAACGTATACGATCCGGTCGCGATCCTCGGCACCCCGCGGCATATGACCTGGATCGGGCAGGATGCCAGGCTGCTCAAAAGCGCCGGCTTCAACATGATGCGGTTCATATGCTACTCTGCCCTGCCGGAGCAGCTGGCGATCGCCGACGAAATCGGCCTGATGATTTACAACGAACACCAGGGGTCCTGGATGATGCGCGATCCCGCCAGGTTCGCCGCGGACCTGCCTGGCGTTATCCGCCGCGACCGCAACCATCCCAGCCTAGTTATCTGGGGCCTCCTCAACGAGGTGGGCGGCGCCCAGTGGGAACCTTCGGCGCTTTACCCGACGGCCAAGGCATTTCTGCCCGTCCTGCGCGATCTGGACGATACGCGTCTGGTCATGGTCAGCAGCGGGCGATGGGATGCCGATTTCACCAGCGGCTGCGCATCCAATCCCGGTTCGCGCGCGTGGGACGTGTATCTCGGCGGCGAGAATCCCATGAATCCCCGGCCCACCGGGCCGCTGCCCGGGGTCAGACCCCGCGGAGGAGGCGCATACCAGGATGGCGGAGGCGACCTGCACGTCTATCATCTGTACCCGGCCGACTGGGAGTTCATCCGGGCGATGATGAACCTGGGCGCAGAGACCAGGCCGCTGTTCCTGTCCGAGGCGGGCAGCGCCGGAGCCTTCAATGCCATCGGGGAGAAGAGGAAGCTTGACGAGGCCGGGGCCCCGGCCGATGCCTTCGCACGTACCCATTGGGTGGACCGGATGTGCGCCGGGATACGGGAGGCATGGGAGCGGCACCGGCTGGGCGACGTGTACCCCGACCCGGAGGAGATGCTTCTGGACAGCCAGCGGATCGCCGCCCGCCAGAGGTCCCTGCTGTTCAGCATGGTGCGCGGCAATCCGAAGATCAACGGCTACAGCCTGACCAGCATCCTCGACTGCTGGGGCTACGGCGAAGGGGTGATGGACGCCTTCCGCGAGTTCAAGCCTGACCATCTGGATGTGCTCCGCCGGGGCTGGGCCGGCGTGAGATGGTGCCTCTTCGTCGAGCCGTCGAACGTGTACTCCGGGCAGCCCGTTCGAGTGCTGGCAGCGCTGGCGAACGAGGACGTGCTGCCCCCCGGCCGGTATCCGGCCCGGCTGCGCATTGCCGGACCGGGAGGCGAGATCTGGCGGCAGGACATAGCGGTCGAGATCCCGCCGGGGAAACGCCCGCCGCTGGCGGTCCGCGTGTTCGACGGGGATGCGGATATCGGGGCGCCTCCGCCGGGCCGGTACTGCCTTATCGCCGAGCGCCTTTCATCCGCCGAAGATGAAACCGGCGGATTCTCCTTCATCATCAGCGCTCCAGTGGAGCGCGTGGGCGGCGGCCGCGCGGTAGCGACGCTCGGCGCGCCGGCGGCTGTCGGCGATCTTCTGCGCCGGGCCGGATTCGAAGTCGCGGAATGGGATGAGGGCCGGCGGGGAGACGGGTCGGAGACGATCGTCGTAGGCGCCGGACCGCTGTCCGGATCGGCCTGGAGCGGGCTGTACGCGCGCATGAACGCCGGCGCATACGCAGTATTCCTGGACCGGCGGGTCTTTCAGGGCGAGGGGGGGCCGACCGTATGGCTCCCGCTGGAGAACCGGGGGACCGTGGCGGGGCGCGCCGCGGAACCGGAACTGTACCACGGAGACTACGTGGCCAGATCGCACCCGATAATGGACGGCCTGCCGGTCAGGACTCTCTCTCCTGAAGTTTACGGCTCCCTTCTGCGCGGAAGCTGGCGTTTCAAGGACGTCACGCCTCCGGCGGAGACGGTCGTCGCCTTCATATTCTGCACGATGGGCAGGGTCGAGGATGGTCTTGCCATAGGCGTCTATCGAAGCGGCAGGGGAGGCTTCATCCTGAACGCTCTGAACCTGATCGAAAACCTGGGCCGGCCGGCGGCGGACCGGCTGGTTCTGAACATGGTCTCCTGCGCCTCGGAGCGGGCGATCGGGGGGAAGGTTCATCGGAATGGCGGGGCGCGATGAGCCCCGCGCGGCCGCCGCGAACCGGGGGACCGGCGGGGAACGGAGGGAGGACATGAAGAAAAATTACCCGGCGAGTCTGGTGTTCGTAACCGATTTCACTTCGCCGCCTCTCGACATAGAAGAGGCGGTTCTCGCCCCGTACGGGGCGAGACTGGAACTGAGTCCGGACAAGACTGAGGAAGGACTGGCCGCCAGGGTGGGCGATGCCGACTACGTGATCACTCAGTTCGCTCCGGTCACGGCGAAGGTAATCGGCGCCATGAAGAAGGCCCGTCTCATCGTGAGGTACGGCATCGGCGTTGACAACGTGGACCTCCAGGCGGCGGCTGCCAGGGGCATTCCCGTCTGCAACGTGCCGGATTACTGTACGGACGAAGTGGCCGATCATACGCTGGCCCTGATCCTCGCGGCCACGCGCCAGGTGGTTCCCTGCGCGAACCTGGTCAGGACGGGCGTCTGGAAGCTGGCGGTGCCGCTGCAGGCGCTCCGCGCTTTGCGGGACATGACGGTCGGAGTGGTGGGGCTGGGCCGCATCGGGCGGGAAGTGGTCTGCCGGCTGAAACCGTTCAAGTGCCGCCTGACCGGCTTCGACCCGGCGATGACCCCGGAACAGGTGCTGGCCGCCGGATGCGAGCCGGTCTCCATGGACGAGCTCTACGCGCGGAGCGACCTCATTACGCTGCACTGCCCGAGCACGGAGCGGACGCGGTACATGATCAATGCGGAAAGCATCGCCAGGATGAAGCGGGGTGTCATCCTTGTTAATGCCTCGCGCGGCACACTGGTCAGGACGCCGGACCTGGTGGCGGCCCTGAAGAGCGGACATGTCTCAGCCGCGGCGCTGGACGTGACGGACCCGGAACCGATCGAGCCGGACAGCCCGCTGCTGAAGATGGACAACGTGGTAATAACGAGCCACATAGCCTCGGCTACGCCGGAGGCTTCGAAAAGGCTGAGGACGCAGGTCGCCGAGACGGTGGCGCGGCGGATCCGCGGCGAGCCGCCGGTCAACGTGGTGAACGGCGTCGCTCGTGCGCCGGCCCGCTGATTCGGCAGGGCCGCCAACGCGAAGGACAACTGTGGAGGAAACGTGAGAATCACTTCTTCGGAGATGGCCCAACGGGACGCCTGGGTCGGGCAGCGACTGCTGGCCGGCGAGGGCGCGCTCTTCTCGTTCGTGTACGCCGGGAGGAACTCAGCCGAGCTGCTGCCGGGCTGGGAGCGGAAGACCGTCGAGACCCGACTCGACGCCGACCGGACGCAGCACGTCCTCACCTGGACGGATGCCGGGACGGGCCTGTGCGTTCGCTGCGTGGCAGTGGTCTACGGCGACTATCCCGCGGTGGAATGGACCGTCTACCTCAGGAATAACGGCACGACCAGCACACCGATCCGGCGGGACATCCAGGGACTGGACGTGTCCTTCCAGCGCGAGCCGGCCGGGGAGTTCGTCCTCCACGGCAACAAGGGCGACCGGTGTGTGACCGAGAGCTTTGAGCCCTATAGGCTCGTCTTGGGCGCGGGGATCGTCAGGCGGTTTGCGCCGATGGGCGGTCGGCCGACGAACGGGCCCGGGGGTTGGCCCTACTACAACCTGCAAATGCCGGGCAGCGGCGTGATGCTGGCGATCGGCTGGCCCGGGCAGTGGGCGGCCTCGTTCCAGCGCGACATGGATCGCGGCCTGCGAGTCCTGGCCGGCCAGGAGCGAACCTGCCTGGCGCTCGAGCCCGGCGAGGAGATCCGCACGCCGCTGAACGTGCTCTTCTTCTGGGAGGGGGACGACCCGGTTCGCGCCCAGAATCTCTGGCGGCGTTGGTTCATGGCGCACAAGAAGTGGGTCGCCAGGCAATTCGACCTGCCCGAGGAGGGACACGGCTTCGTCCAGGCCATCCGCCTGCCGCAGGCGGCGGGGGAGAAGCTGGTCGTCCACCCGAAAGCATTGAGACCGGAGCGGACCTGCGTTTTCGAGAACCCGGAGAGCGCCGAGGTCCGGGAGTCCTCCGGAGCGGCCCTTGCCAGTGACGGCTTTGCCTTCGCGTTACCCAAACGCGAAGGTGCCATCTGGTTCTACCGGCTGGTCGAAGAAGTCCTGAGGTCCGGAGAGCGGGGAATCGAGCGAAGTGAGAGCGACGCTGGACTGCGAGAGGGCGACGACGAACCCATACCAGCGCCGGCTCGAATCGAGGAGGGAATTGACTCATGAGTGCGCCGGACGGACTTTCCCTTCGGGAGTACCTGGAGAGCTGCGCGCTTTCTCCGAAGGCGGCTGAGCTCTTCCGGAATCCCGACCGCATCGCCGGGACGGTGTTCGACTCCGAGCTCGGCTATCTGCCGGCCAAGGTCGTTGGCCGCGACGGTGTCGACGGCTGCCGGGTATTCTATTCGTTCGAGCAGGACGGCGCCAGACGGATCGTCAACTATCGCCAGCTTCCCTGCCGCATCAACACCTACGGGGACAGCTTTACCCAGTGCAACCAGGTCAGCGACGGCGAGACCTGGCAGGAGATCCTCGCCGCGCATTTCGGCGAGCCGATCCGCAACTACGGCGTCGGGGGCTACGGGGTTTATCAGGCCTACCTCCGGATGAAGAGGGTGGAATCCGGTTCCTCCGGCGCTCCCTATGTGATTCTGAACATCTACGACGACGACCACTTCCGGAGCCTGATGGCGTGTCGCTGGCTGCACCTGTCTTGGCGGTTCCGGGCGGCCCACCGCGACAATCCGGGCTTCCATGCCATGCCTTGGGCGCACATCCGCTTCGACCCGCGGAGCGCCTCCTGGGTCGAGCGCCCGAATCCCTTCGCGACTCCGGAGTCGTTGTGCCGGCTGAGCGACCCGGCTTTCGTGTACGAAACGTTCCGCGACGATCAGATCGTCAAGCTGGACCGCGGCGTGGAGGATGAGGAAATGCAACGGCTGGCGGAGCACTTCGGCCCGGAGGACCTGTATCGAAACTACGCCTTGGCCTCCACAGCGCATATCGTCGAGCGTGCCAGGGAGTTCGCCCGGGCGCGCGGCAAGAAGCTGATGATCGTGCTGACCTACAGCTCCAGCGCCGTCCGCCAGGCGATTGCCGGGGCGCCCCGCCCGGACCAGTGGCTGGTTGACAAGCTAGCATGCATGGGCCTCCCCATCGTAGACGTTCTGAGGAAGCACGTCGAGGACTTCCAGGCGTTCCGGCTGAGCCCGGACGAGTACCTGAAGCGTTACTACATCGGCCACTACAGCCCGGCGGGCAACCGATTCCTAGCCTTCGCCATCAAGGACGCGGTGGTCGCCTGGCTGACCCCGCGCCCTCCGGCGTATGACGGGTCGGGCGGAAGCGATGGCATCCTCCTGGACATTCTGGCCGACCAGAACATGGATGGGACCAGGCGATGAGATCCGCCGTCAAGGTCGAACAGCTCGAATCCTTCTGCATGGCCGCGATGCGCGCGTGCGGCTTCAGCGAGTCCGACGCCCGCACGGCCGCGGACGTGCTCGTGACTACCGACACCTGGGGCATCCACAGCCACGGCACGAAGGCCCTGCGCCTCTACCTGCGCAGAGTCCGGGCCGGCGGGCTCAAAGCGGCCGGCCGGCCGAGGGTGATCGCCGAGGGACCGGCCTGGGCGACGGTGGACGGCGACAATGCGGTGGCCATGATATCAGCCTGCAAGGGGATGGAAACCGCCATGGCCAAGGCTGAGGCGGCCGGGATCGGCTACTCCGCCGTTCGCAACAGCTGCCACTTCGGTGCCGCCGGCTATTACGCCTGGATGGCGGCCCGCAGGGACATGATCGGGATCTCAATGAGCAACTCGGATCCCAACATGAGCGTTCCCGGGGCGCGCTGGAAGGTGATCGGCAACAACCCGCTGGCCTTCGCGGCCCCGGCAGGGGAGGAGAAACCGATACTGCTCGACATGGCGCTGAGCGCCGTGGCCGCCGGGAAGGTGAACGCGGCGGCCGCCATGGGGAAGCGGATCCCCGACAACTGGATAGCGGATGAGGAGGGCGCGCCGACCACTGACCCGTCCCTCTATCCGCTCAAGGCATGCCTGTTGCCCATGGCCGGGCACAAGGGCTACGGCCTGGCGATGATGGTCGAGACGCTCTCCGCGGTTCTCTCCGGGGCGGGCGTGCTCAGTCAGGTGATGAGCTGGAACCTGCACGATCCGTCCGCGCCCACCGGGCACGGCCACGCGTTCATAGCCGTGAACGTCGGCGCCATGATGCCCGTCCGCGAGTTCAAGGACCGGGTGGACCGGGCGATCCGCGAGATCCGCGCGGCCCCCAGGGCCAGAGGATCCGAACGTATCTGCATCCCCGGCGAAATCGAGTGGGGAAGGCGGGAGCGGGCGCTGGCCGAGGGGATGGATCTCCCGGAGGATGTTCGGGCCAGTCTGCGCGGCCTGGCGGAGGACCTGGGGATGACTCTGCCGGACTGGCTGGAGGAGACGCGATGAGATCCGCGGGACCGCCGCACCGGAACCGGAGCACTGTTCTTCATGGCGTCGTGGTGCCTGCGATCACGCCGGTCGGCGCGGACGACCGCGTAGATGAACGGGCTTTCCGGAACAGCCTGCGCCGCCTGGCGAAGGCGGGCGTTCACGGGATCTTCGTGGGCGGTTCGGCGGGCGAAGGCCCGCTGCTGACCGACCGCGAGTGGCGCCGGATGGCGGAGATAGCGTTTGACGAGGTAGGGCGACGCCTGCCGCTGCTCGGCGGCGCCATCGATACGTCTACCCGCCGCGTCTGCGACAAGGTGCGGGCGCTGCGCGAGGTCGGCTACCGGCATGCAGTGGTGACGCCGACGTTCTACATCGCCGCGAAGACGCCCTCGGAGCACCTCCGGTTGTTCGGCGCGGCCAGGGACGCGGCTGGCGACATGGAACTGGTGGCCTACAACATCCCCGGCTGCACGGGTTCGACCGTTGCCGTGGACACGTTCTGCGCCATGGCGAAGCGGCGCTGGATCCGCTGCTGCAAGGAGAGTTCCGGCGACTTTCCCTATCTGCTGGATTTGATCCGCCGCGGGGCGGACGCGGGCCTCTCCGTGCTCGCCGGCGACGAGAAGACCAGCGGCCGTGCGCTGCTGGCCGGCGCCTGCGGCATCGTGCCGGTCTGCGCCAACTACGATCCGGAGACGTTCCTCCGCCTCTACGCGGCGGGCAGGGCGGGGAATCGAGCCGCTGTTGCCCGGCACATGAAGCGCGTGAACCTGCTGCGCGACACTCTGCCGTTGTCCGGACCATGCTGGCTGGCCGGCATCAAGTACGCCGTTTCGGTCCTTGGCATCGGCTCCGGCCTGCCGATCTCGCCGCTGGAGCCGGCCAGCGCCGGACGGAAGAAGCGGATTGATGCCCTCATCGAATCCGACAGACGGGCGGGCATCGTGAAAAGGGAGGGGGCATGACACCGCGCGAGCGAGTCCTCTGTGCTCTCAACCACGAAGAGCCGGATCGGGTGCCGATCTTCTTCGGGACGTCATCCTCCACCACCATGCTGGCGCCCGCCTACGAGAATCTCAAAGCATACCTGGGAATCCGCCGCCCGCTGCGCCTGTTCTCGAAAACGTTCCAGTATGCCCAGCTGGACGAGGAGGTGATGGATCGCTTCGGATGCGACGGCCGCCCGTTGAGTCCCAGGCCGGGCCCGGCATCGCCTCTGCGCCGGGAAATATCGGCGACGGCCTTCGTTGACGACTGGGGCGTGACGTGGGAGAAGAAGCCGGGATCGCTCTACTATGAGATGACCGGCCACCCCTTGCGCGAGGCGACGGTCGAGGACCTGGACAGGTTTCCCTGGCCGGACATGACGCATCCCGCCCGGGTCGAGGGTCTGGCCTGGGAAGCGCGCCATCTGCGCGAGCACACCCCTTTTGCCGTGGTGGCCCTGGGTTACATGCAGATCGTCGAATGGGGACAATTGCTGAGAGGAATGGACCAGTGGCTCATGGATCTGGCCGGGGATCCGGAATTCGCGCACGCGCTGCTGCGCAAAGTCACGGACCTCATGCTGGACTGGGCGCGGACCTATCTGGCGGCCGTGGGTCCCTATATTGATCTGATCACCTTTTCCGACGATCTTGGGACGCAAACCGGGCCGATGCTGTCGCCGGACATATATCGGCGGATTATCAAACCCTGCCACGCGGAGCTGTTCGCGGCCATCAGGGAGAGAACCCGGGCCAAGATATTCTTCCACTCGTGCGGCGATGTCTATCCGCTGATCCCCGATCTGATAGACGTTGGCGTGGATGTCTTGAACCCGGTGCAGGTGTCCGCCAACCGGATGGCCGATACGGCGAGACTGAAACGCGAGTTCGGCAAACACCTCACGTTCTGTGGAGGCATAGACACGCACCGCGTGCTGCCTCGGGGCACAACCGGCGAGGTCCGGGCCGAGGTGCGCCGCCGCATCCGCGACTTGGCGCCCGGCGGCGGCTACATCGCCGCCGCCGTGCACTGCATCCAGCCGGACGTGCCGCCGGAGAACGTGGTGGCCATGTTCGACGAAATCCGGAGGGTCGGAACGTATCCGATCTCCGTTGAGTAAGGAGTCCAAGATGAAGCGGACGCCATTCGCCATGGCCAACTCCGGCGATTTCGGATTTCCCTGGGAACCGGCGCCGGACTATCGCAGGCTTCTGAAGACGGTCCGTCACGAGGAACCTGACCGGGTGCCGCTGGCGGAACTGGGAGTTGATCCTTCGATCAAGGCGCGCTGCCTGGGACGTGCGGTGGCGAATGTGCGCGACGACGTCGAGTTCTGGTGGCGGGCGGGCTACGACTACATTCCCCTGCGTCCGGCCTACGAGTTTCCCCACACCATGCCGTCCACGACGACAACCGGGACCCCGGGCTACGGCGGCGGCATGGAGGACGCTCCCGCGTCGGTGAGCCTGGCGCATCCGGGAGTCATAGGCGATTTCCCCGATCTGGACCGATATCCCTGGCCGGAGCCGGCCACGGACGCCTACTACGCCCCTTTGCGCGAGGCGGCCGCCTGTCTGCCGGAGGGCATGGGCATCATTTCCGGCGTGGGCGGCATCTTCACCCGCACCTGGATGTTGCTCGGGTTCGAGGAGTTCTGTTTGGCTCTGAGCGAACGGCCGGGACTGGTCGTTGAGATATTCGATCGTGTCGGCACCATTCAGTGCGCCGCGTTGCGGCGAGTGGTCGCGTGCGAGAAAGTCGTGGCCGTCTGGTACGGCGACGACCTGGCCTACTCCGGATCCACCCTGGTTTCTCCCGAAGTCTACCGCAGGTACCTGTTCCCATGGATGGAACGACTCGCCTCCATCGCCCATGATGCGGGGCTTCCGTTCTTCTTTCACTCCGACGGAAAGCTCTGGGACGTCATCCCGGACCTCATCGCGCTGGGCGTGGACGCGCTGCACCCCATCGAGCCCAAGGCCATGGATATCAACGAAGTCAAGGTCCGGTACGGCGAGCGGCTCGCGCTGATCGGCAATATCGACATGAACCTGATGGCCCTTGGCAAGCCGGGCGACGTGCGGGCCTTGGTCCGCCGGCGCATCCGGGATCTCGCGCCCGGCGGAGGCTACGCGGTCGGCGTGAACCCCGGCGTGGCGCACTACGTGCGGCTGGAGAACTATCATGCCCTGCGGGAGACGACGCTGACCTTCGGGCGGTACCCGATCGCCCGCGGGACCGACGCGAAACGCGGCGGAAGGAAGTCGCCATGAACACGAGGGAGCTGTTCCCGTTGAGCAGCAAGGGCGCCCGGTTCCTGGAGTACTGCTCGGACATCGACGCCGTCAGAGGAGGCTCCGCCTGGTTGAGCCGGTCGCGATGTCCATGGACGGCGAGGACTCCACGGCTCCAACAGCCGGGCCCAATGGCCCGTGCCTCATCGCGATCAATCCGGATTCCTTCGGCGGCACCGGGCGGTTCGAGGAACTCACCGACCGTTTCTGCGCTTACGTGGCGTCGTCCGCTCCGGCGCCGGGTTAAGCCGAGGTAGTGGTTCCCGGGACCCACGAGTTCCGGTTGCGGGACAAGCGGCTGGCCGAAGGCATTCCGATCGATGGGCGTGTGTGGAGGCTGTCCGTGGATGTGTCGGCAACCCTGGGTGTTCGCCCTGCCGCGTTATCCGCGAGCCGGTGGGAAGGAGCACAAGATGATGACCAGTCAAGAACGGATCGCGCGGATCCTGCGGCGGCAGACGGTTGACCGGATAGGCCTGTTCGAAGTCTTCTGGCGTACTACGGCTGAAAAATGGGCTTCGGAAGGCCATCTGGAGGATGCCGGCCGGATCAGCGACCATTTCGGAATCGAGATCCGGCGGACGGGCGGGGAAATCACTCCCGGAAACTACCGCACCATCAATCTGGTAGCCGACATTGACCGCCCCGACGAGCTGATTGAAGAGACGGAAAACGCCAGGCTGGTCCGTGATGGCAACGGCGCGCTGCTGCGCTGGCACAAGCACAGGCCCGGCGCGCCGGAACACGTGGGGTTCCAGGTAACGGACCGGTACGGCTGGGAGGCGATGATCAGGCCCCGCCTGACGGACGGATCGAAATTCGAGCGGCGCATCAATTTCGCCGCCTACAGGGAACTCCGCGGCAAATGCCTGCGGGAAAATCTTTTCATGGCCTGCGCCGTGGTCGGACCCTTCGACCTGATGGCCCCGATGTGCGGTCACGAAAACCTGCTCATCGGCATGGCCGCCGATCCCGGCTGGGTCGTAGAAATGGCGGAATTGTACGCCGGACTGACCGTGACCCTGCTCGAGATCCTCTTCGACCGGGAGGGCCTTCCGGACGGCCTGTGGGTCTGGGACGACCTCGGCTACAAACAGAGCCCGTTCATGTCCGTCGCGATGTACCGGGAACTGATAATGCCGGCCCACCGGAAGCTGTTCGGGTTCGCCCGGAGCCGCGGGTTGCCGGTGATCCTTCACTGCGACGGCTTCGTGGAGGCGCTGATCCCATCGCTGATCGAGGCGGGGATTGACGCGCTGCAGCCGATCGAAGTTAAGGCCGGCATGGATCCGCTTCGGATAAAGCGCAACTTCGGAGACCGGATCGCCCTGATAGGCGGGATGGACGAACGGGTTCTGGAGAGCAACGACCCGGAAGCGGTGGACGGGGAGCTGGACTCGAAGCTCCCGGGCCTGATGGCCGGCGGCGGATACATCCTGCAATCGGACCACAGCATCAGCGACCGTGTGGAATACGGGACCTACCGCCGCTTCGCGGAGAAGGGGCTTCGCGACGGAGTCTACCGCTGACCTGGCCGGAATGCCGGGGGCGGTCGCGGGCGGCGGTCTGGAAAGAAGAGGGCGGCGCATTCGGAAAGGAGATGGTGACGCATGAAGATAGCGCGGTTCAGGGACAGGCTCGGGAAAATCAAATACGGGATCGTGGAGGGCGACCGCATACGCCCCGCTAAGGGCGACCCGCTGAGCGGCCTTACGCCGGCCCGCTCCCCGGTGGCGATCTCCACCGTCAAGCTTCTGGCGCCCATCGAGCCGGTCAACATCCTGGCGCTCGGCCAGAACTACAAGGCTCACGTCGAGGAAGGCGGCGACAAGCTCCCCAGAGCGCCGATCCTGTTCATGAAGGCGACCACCGCGGTGATAGGCCCGGGGGAACCCATCCGGATCCCGAAGGTTGCGCCGGCCGAGGTGGATTACGAGGCGGAACTCGCCGTGATTATCGGCAGGAGGGCGCGGAACGTGCAGGAGAGCGAGGCGCTGAATTACGTTCTGGGCTACACCTGCGCGAACGATGTCAGCGCCCGCGACTGCCAGCGCGGCGACGGGCAGTGGATACGGGGCAAGTCCTTCGATACGTTCTGCCCGCTCGGGCCGTGGATCGAGACGGAGCTGGACCCCATGAACTGCCGCGTACAGTGCCGTATCGGCGGCCGTACATACCAGGACTCCAGCACGGCGCTGATGATCTTCAAGATACCTTACGTGATCAGCTACCTCTCCGCCGGCATGACGCTGCTGCCGGGGACCGTCCTGCTTACCGGCACTCCCTCAGGCGTGGGCTTTGCCCAGAAGCCTCCGCGCTTCCTGAGACCGGGAGATACGGTGGAAGTCGAGGTGGAGGGGATCGGAGTGTTGCGGAATCCGGTGGCGGCCGGGGAATGACTCGGATGGCCCGGCGTCACGGCGTTCGCCCGGGGATCGGAAGTGGCGGGGGTCGGGATCCCGTCGGCAACTCCCCCGTCGGCGCACGACAGGACAGGGTGGAGCAGTCCTCCGCGCGGAAGGGTCTTTCGGCTCCCGGCTTAAAAGACGCCCGCGGGGCCGGGCGGGCCGTCCGCTCCGCATGGAGGACCGGCCGGCCCGGATAGCTTACGGAACTTCCGTCCGGAGAATTGAAAGGCCCTGCCTCCTCGCGGAGGAGGCTCGGAGGAAATCCAAAAGGAGCGGACATGATGATCGGGAAAAGCGAGGTGCTGGCCGCTCTGCGCGACAGCGGCGTGGTAGCGGTCATCCGGACGGAACGCCCCGGCGACCTGGCAGCCGTCTCGCGGGCACTGCGGGAGGGCGGCGTGCGGTTCGTCGAGATAACGATGACGGTTCCGAACGCTCTGGAGGTGGTGCGGGAGGCGACCGCCCAGCTTCGGGATTCGGATGTGTTCATTGGCGTGGGGACAGTACTGGAC
>JAOACM010000124.1 GCA_026417845.1 Planctomycetota bacterium
ACCGCGAAGGCCTTGTCCTTGTCGCGGGCCATCTTATGCAGACCGACTATGTGGAGGTACTGGTTGAGTTCCGACAGAGGCTGCCTGTCCTTCATGTGTTTCATGCCTTCATACATCAGCTCAACCGCCTTATCGAATTTGCACACGCTGCGGTACAGCCCCGACAGTTCGAAGAAGTTGGCGGCCTCCTTATCGGTCTCCAGCATCTTCGACATGGTCTCTATGCCGAGGGCGTAATAATGGAAATGCCAGTAGCCTTGCACGCGCTCCATTATCTCGGCGTATTGCGGGTCCACGAACATGCGCGAGGCCAGATAGTACGGCGTCCGCGTCTGCTCCCCCGCGAACCGGAAGAGGAACTGCATGGATTCCGGGTCGAATATCAGATTCCCTTCGCGGTCGTAGCTCCGCACGCCAGTTTCCAGGACCTTGTTCAGGCTCGCGTCGGAAAACATGCGCGGCGGGCCGGTATCGAGGAAGTAGAAGTTGTATCCACGATCGTCCTTTACGACGAACCCGCACGCGGCGTGGCCGGGCACGCCTACGACGAAGGAGAGCTTCCCCTGCTTCCTGGTTACTACCTGATAGAACTCCGCCAGGTCATCGCAGTCGCCGCAGAATCTGCCCGCGATCTTCCTGTCGAGGAATTCGTGGTAAGTCTGGTGCTCGTCTCCGCATCGTTGCCTGTTTCCGAGCAGGTTCGGCGCTGTTTCCACGGGGCTGTCAAGGACGTACTGGTAGAAGTAGCGGAAGAACAAATGGAGGTGTCCGGAGTCCGGCAGGACTTCCGCCATCCGCGCGACGAAGGCATCGTGGGCCTCCATTCGTGCCTTTTCGTTCACGATGCTCGAGAAGTCCGGCATGTCCAAGCGCCCCTTCGCGGTGACGATCGCAGCTGCGCGACCGGACGAGTCAATGACGACCACGTGAGGCGGGAAGTTCCATCCCGGAGGTCCCATCCACGCAGGCATGCGTCCGGGGGTATGCAGGAGCGATGCCGCCGCCTTCCAGCCGTCTTCCTCGACCTTGAGCTCTCCGGTAGCCGGGAAGTAACGGGCCACCGGGCCGGTCATCCCGTTCGACATGGCTACCTCCGCAGGGCGGGCTTCTTTCGGCCAGGAATCGTGCTTCCCCTCGAACGCCGTCACTACGAACATCTTCGTATCGTCCTCGGGGGCGCGCGAGGCAAAGGCGGTCCTGTTCTCCCTGGCGTCGTAAAAACGCCAGAGTATCCGGCCGTTCAGATTCGAAGCGCCGGAGAATTCATCGCCGGCTTCGTTCCTGCCGGTCGCGAAAGTGTGGAACCTGTCCAGTTCGGCATAGGCCGCCCTCATCGCTTCCAGTTCCGCCCTGAATTTCGCCGCGCCGCCTGGGAGATTCCGTTCCAGATATCCGTCCGCGAGCAGCTCGCGGCAGAAGCTCATCGGGAGGAAATCCTCCTGGTCCGCCGGCTTGTACATGCTCTCGGCCACCTTCGCGATCACCTCGCGTATCTCTTCCGGCGTCCCGGCATCACCTCTTATCTTCTCAACGAGCTTCGAGCCAGCCTCCACGAACGCCCTATTGGCTTTCTGTATTTCATCCGCATCGCGCTGCGTCAGCTTTGCTGTGTACTTTCTGCCGCGGGTGAAAACCGTGGCCGTATCGCCATCTTCCCGCACTATGGCCATTTCGGGGAAGGGCGTCTTCACGGCTATCCGCCACTCGCCCCCGGCAGCAGGGGCGAGATTCGCGGTCTGTAACTGATCTCTCATCCGCAGGATGCCGACCATCGGCGCCGAAATGTGGAGCAGCATCTGGCGGGGATTGCAGGGAAGCAGCGCGCGGAAGCCGTCGGCTTCGAAGGTTATGCCGTCCTTGACGAAACGGATAATGACTTGCCTGCCGCCGAGGCTCATTCTTATGCCCTGGCGCTCTCTGTCCACCCCTTCGTATCTGGATATGTTGTAGTCCGCCCTGGCGAGCACCTGTCCGATCTGCTCGAGGGACGATGTGTCCGTTATGATAGCATCGCCCTCCGCGGATTCCTTCGCGGAGACATCGAAAGGCGGCGGCTTCTCGGCATCGTCTGGAGATTTCTTTGGCGGCAGTTTGGCAACCAGAGCCTGAAGCCTGTCGCGAACCGGCCGTTTCTTCTCGTCGGTAACGGCCATCTCTGCGAAGGCCTTCTCCAACCTGTCCCGCGCCTCGACGTCGTTCTGCCGGGCCTTCTCAAAGAGCGCCTCGGCCTCCCTTACCATCCTGGCGTAGCCGCGGTATTCCGCGATCCGCAACCTGACCGAGTCGGCGGCCTGGGTTGGGGAGGAGGCGAGGATCGAATCGGCCTCGTCAAGGGCCTTCTCCATCTCGTCGAATCTGCCTTCGCGGTAGCTCCTGTCGGCCGAATCTAATAGCTCCTTGACCCGCGTCGCCCTCGCGGCCTCGATCCTGCGGTCCGCCTCCTTCGCGAGTTCCGTCAGGGCCTCCCGCAGGGGCTTCTTCCGGTCGGACTTCGACGCCTCGGCCAGCTTTTCCTCTATTGCCTTCTTAACGCCCGCCGGGTCTTTCGACTCCCGAAGGCTTGCCGTCGCCTCGTCCAGGCTCTTGCAATCGGCCAGTATCGCTTCGATGGTTTCCTGGTGCGCCTTTCTGCGGTCGGCGGGCAGGAGTTCTCCTTCGGCTTTCAATTTCGCGAATGCTGCATTCGCGGCTTTCGCTGCGTCTTCGAACTTGCCCTTTCCGTAAGCACTCTCCGCATTCCCGACCGCTATCCCGATCGCCTCCCGTCTCTTCGCCCTGTCCATAAGCACGAAGGCAGCTCCGGCTCCGGCCAGGAGCAAAACGCCGGCGGCCGCCAGTATCCATAAGCCATGTTTCCGGAAGAACGTCTGTTCGCCCTCAACGGTACGGCTGAACCTTCGCCCGGCCCTCCCGATCCTGGATCCCGCTCTTTTGGGGCGTACCGTCGGGACAGGCCGCTCCATCCCCTCGACGGGTGCCGCGCTGGTGGCCGCCGGGGCTCCCGCCTCGGCCATATTCATCGGGGGAGCCGGGGCCTCCACTTGTCCACACGTTGGGAAATCCGCCGCCCGGCCTCCGGATTCCGGGGAGGCTGATGGGCCTTCAGCAACCGGGATGTCCACCTTTGCAGCGGCAGACTGAAGCCTCTCGTTTTTCCCGTCGGCCTTCATTCCGTTCGGATTCTGAGGCGTGCTTCCCTCCTTCGCGCCGGCCCGCGCGGCAATCGGCGATCGGGTTCGGACGTCAAGTCTTGACCGGCGGATGGTTGCAGCCGGATCGCCTGCGGCGGGGGCGCCCACCACGACGCTGGCGCCTGCCTGTCCCTCAGGTCCCTGCGACACTCCCGCATCGGGTACCGCATCTCTCAATGGACCACCAGCCGGAGACGGCGCTTGAAGCCCTGGCGCGGCGGCATCCGAAGTCGGCCGCGGGCCGGATGTCTCCGCCGCAGCGTCCGAAGGGCGCGACGGTTCTCCAGATGACGTGGTATCGTTGGGCGCAGCCGGTTGGCGAACTGCGATCGGGATGCCGGGAACCTTGATCGGCGTCCCGCAGGCGGGGCATTTCGCCAACTTGCCGGCGATATGATGTCCTGCGGTCAGGGCCTTGCCGCACTTCGCGCACGCGAACCTTATCTTCGCCTCAGTCATCGTTCCTCCATCCGACGGAAACCCTGCCGTCCGCGGAAGGCCGGGAAACGCAAGCAAGATTCAGCGGCACTCCGCAACCGCTTCCCGCCCCGGCAATGTCGTCGGTACGATTTCCCCCCCCTGCTTCATTAGACGCTCCGATCAGGGACCTGATGCGTAATTCTCCAATCGGAGACATCTGGGGACCTGCATGTTCCCCATCCTTATCTTATAGCCTTCCATCCTCGTTTCCAAATTCAGGAAATATAAATCGGACCGCGTGGCGCCGCGCAAAACAAATATGGTCTCCCGCCAGAATCTGCGTAGGGATCGCTGGAGACCGGCCGCCAAGAGGGAAGGCGCCCGTCCCGGGGCGTTCTCTCTTTTGAGGATGCCGGTCCAAAATCCAAAAGGAGACGTAAGAGGGCAGCCTGCCTCCGCGTGTAATTGTTTACCGCTCTCAGGTAGCGGTTGCTAATGGTGGCGCGCACGAACCGGGGCGACAACGGTGCGCCACGAAAAGGATGCGCTTCGTTCGCTGCGTTACGACACAGGTGGCGCCAGATAATTACCTCCGCGTACTTGGAGGATAAGGGCCTATTCCCAAACTCTTGGGGCAGCTGAGGGTTCCGCAACGCGTTGCGAGGTCCGGCCGGAGGTTTCGGAAAGGCTCCAAATGGAAGCGGCAGCGGAAAATAACTGGGCGCCGGAGGGGACTGGCGGTAAGAATGAAACGTGACCGCCGGCGGCGCGCTGGACTTAGGTGCGTGGCGACGTGCTGGCGGGCCGCGAACCGGGGCGGTGATTGTGGTGGCGCCGGGAGAAGAGAACAGGCGCCGGAGTCGGAGGAGAGATTGGTACCGGAGGCCGGGACCGTAGTGGGGCGGAGAATGGCAAGAGCCTGTCCGAAAACCTCGGACTCAGAACCTATGGCTCGATGCCAGCCGCCTTTCCGGCAGGAGGTTTCCGGATGGGATCTAAGAACCTGTCCAAAAACCTCCGGCCGTATCTGGCGGCCCGCTGCGGAAGCCTTGGGCGCCATGGGAGTTTTTGGATCTAAGAGATGGATACCATGAATAATGAGGCGGATGCGCCGGGCATCGGTGGAGAGAGTGACCGTTCGCCGATACTGGTTACAGGGACGGCGGGTTTCATAGGATTCCACGTAGCCAGGGCGCTGCTCAAACGGGGCCGCCGCGTCGTAGGGGTGGACAATTTCAACTCCTACTATGCGGTGATGTTGAAGGAGGCCAGATCCCGGATACTGAGGGAGGATTCCGGCTTCGTGGAGGAACGCGGCGATATCGCCGACCTGGATTTCGTCACGCGCGTGGCGCACAAGCACAAGCCGGCGCTTATATGTCACCTTGCCGCCCAGGCCGGAGTGCGATACTCTCTGACCAACCCGTTCGTCTACGAGACGTCCAACGTGCAGGGAACGCTGAACCTGCTGGAGATTGCGCGTCACCTGGGGATACGCCGGTTCGTATACGCCTCCAGCTCATCGGTCTACGGCGGCAACGTCAAACTCCCCTTCAGCGAAACTGACCGCGTGGATTCACCCATAAGCCTCTATGCGGCTACGAAGAGGTCCAACGAGCTGATGGCCCACGTCTACTCGCGCCTGTTTGGTATCCGGACCGTGGGGCTCAGGTTCTTTACTGTGTACGGTCCGTGGGGCCGCCCGGACATGGCGATGTGGATATTCGTTGAATCCATACTGGCGGGAAAACCCATACCGATCTTCAACAACGGCCGCATGCGTCGGGACTTCACGTATATAGACGACATCGTCGCCGGCGTGGAGGCGGCACTGTTTGCCGAAGGCTTGGAGGATTGCGAGGTCATAAACCTGGGGAACAGCCGCCCGGAGGACCTTATGGCCCTGGTAGCGCTTCTGGAGAAGGCGCTCGGACGGAAGGCGGAAATACGGATGCTCCCGATGCAGCCCGGCGATGTGGAGGCGACATGCGCCGACATATCCCGCGCGAGGGCAAAGCTCGGGTTCGAGCCAAGGACGCCCCTTTCAGAAGGCGTGCCGAAGTTCGTCGAGTGGTACCTGGCCCACCCTGAAATCGCCGCGGAGGTGGCCCGGACGCGCGAGTGACTTCCGGCCGCGCTGACGCGATCGTTCGCCGCCGCTCCGGCCAGATCCGCCCTTTGAGGGGACTGACAACCGCGAGCGGCGGCGCGTTTCCGGCCGGACTCTGAACCTGTCCAAAAACCTCCGGTCGGATCCGGCAATCCATTGCGGAGGCCTTGGGGGCCATGGGGGTTCTGGGACAGGCTCTTTTTACGGCCGGCCGCCAGCCCGTGCGCGAATCCGCCGTCGGCCTGCCCGATGGTACACCGTCATTCAGCCTATGTGGATGTTCCATCCGCCGGGCCTGTCCAGCATCAGGCGGATGGCTATCCATATCCCGGCTGCTATCGCTTCGCCGACCACCAGCCCGATGAAGAAGCGTCGCATCCGCAGGTAGGCCCTGAATCCCCCGTACCGCGTGATGCCCCATTTCAGCAGCCACCCCACGAAAAAGCTGAACCAGATATGTATCATCGGCCAGGAACTGCCCCAGCACACATAGCCTATCGGATGCGGCCACCAGAATACATAAGACCTGAGGACGAGGAACAGGATTAGTACCCCGGCGCCGAGCGCCATCCAGCCGACCCTGCGCCAGTCCGTCCTGGCGACTTCCGGAACCTTTCCCTCCGGCATTTCCTCGTCCCTGGCCGCGTATTCCTTCCTTGCCCTTTCGTATTCCTGTATCCTCCGCACGGTGTCGCTCGCGGGGTTGTACACGTTCCACTGGATATACGGGCGGAAGACCCACGACTGGCCGCCATGGAGCACCGTAGCTCCTTTCTCGTAGCAGAGTTTCGTGAACGATACGAAGGAAATACCAATGGCAAGCAGTATGGCCGCTGCTATGGCGAGAAAGGTCCGGCGGCGCGGCAGGCCGCAGTCGGAGGCCAGCTTGAAACCATGCATCGCCTGCGGCATCAGGAACGCGCGGAGATCGGCCATCATTACGGAATGGCCGAGTTGCGCCCCGACAAAGGACGATTCGCCCATACCGGCCGGCGTGACGACGGAGGTCATGAAGTTGAACGGATTGCCGACCGTCTGGACGTAAAACAGTCCGCCCTCGCACACCAGACGGGTCATGCCTGTAGCGACGACTACGAAAAGTACAGTCAGAAGCAGTGCCCAGTCGAAATCCATGCCGGCGAGCATGAGCCAGTATACGCTGACGCCGATGCCGGCCAGCAGCATCAGAAACGCTTCCCTGTACCGGAGCGGCTCTTCCGAATCGTCCGCTCCGCCCGGCAGTCCGACCGCGCGCCGGACCGCCTCCTTCAGATGTCCCCTGGCCATCCACAGACCGTAGAGGGCCAGTGCCAGCAGCGCCCCGAACGCCTGATCCACGAATATGCCCCGTCGCTTGCCTATGCTCCACATGAACTCCCAGTGGCTCCTGCCCCAACCGGCATAGTACAGCAGCACCACGCCGGCCTTAAGGAGCACGTAGAAGAACCACAGGCTGAAGGAAACCTCGAGCGACAGGAGATACGTGAGGCCGATGATGGCGGGAGTTATGTAGATGTGAACAGGCGCGAGACAGCGCCAGGGATAATCCTGAAAATATCTGGATTCCAGGTTTCTGGAGATGACCGGTATCTCGGGAAGGACCGGCAAAAAATCCCTGAAGGCGTTCCAGCTGTGAATGACGACCGGCACCAGGATGCCGATCCACGTGATCCGGTCGCGGAAAAACGATGCGCCTCTTCCGCCGGGCGCGCCCCCGCCGCCCGCGCCGAGGGCGCCGCTCTGCCCCTCGTCTCCCGAAATCATCTCGATGGGTACTTGGACCAATGGGAAAGCCAGCCTCTCGCGATCGGCCCACTGGCGCCTGAGCAGCGCCGACAGCGAAAGGAAGATGGCATACCAAGCGAGGATAAAGATGCACCAGTGGGCCAGCGGCAGGTAAAGCGCATCCCACGGGACCCCCGGTCCCGAAGGTTTCGGACCGTAGAACCAGCCGGCCACACCCAGCCAGTCGAGGATCGAGTAGATCGCGCCGGGATCTTCAGGCACCGGCCGGTGGAACCAGTCGCCTATACCGAGCTTTTCCGCGATGGAGTACGAAAGGCTTGGACCTTCGGGCTTGCCGGTGAAAAACCATTCTGCCGGCCGCGGGGTATCTGGCGGCAGCTCAGCTCCCTCCGCCGCCACCGGATCCCGCACGAACAGATGCAGCCCGCGCTCCTCGATCTTCTGGAGATGCGGGTGGAGGAATTCTCCCCAGCGGTTATCGGGCGTTGCGTAATAGTAAGGTCCCATCATTACCGCGAACAGATACGTGAACAGCCCCCAGCTGGGTATGGCCGCGGTAACCATGCACATGATGTAGACCAGCCCGACGTCCCGGCGGGACAGATGGAGGCACGGGGCGAACCGCGCGAGCACGGAATTGACCAGGCCTATCAGGATGAGCTGGACCAGCAGCGCCGACGTCGGCAGGTGATTGAAGCCGAGGCAGGCGGAGGCGAGGTAATGGTCGGTCAGCGGCGTCAACCAGCAGATGAAGGCGACGGCCAGCAGCCCGGCGAAAACGCCGCGCGACGAGATCCCTTCCCCCGGGCTGCCGGGACCGGCATCGCGTGTGAAAAGCCCCGCCCCGCCCGCATCGCCAGGATAACCAGCCGTGCCAGAGCGTTCGGGGACGCCGTTATGCATCGGAACCTCCGACATTCGCCGTCGGAACGGCGGCCGCCGGCGGCGTGGGAGTGGCCGGGCCGCGCCGGCGGGAACTTGCCCGGCCCAGCTTCCGATCGCGGCGCGCCCCCCCGGCCGCACGCTACGCCCGTCCGTACGCTCCCTCAGCCCCGCCACGAATCAGTATTGCATCTGCGAGACCGACTTGCTGATCATACCTATGGCCACTGATGCGGCGCCGATCAGCCCTACCCCGCAGGCGTAGCCCGCGCCCGCGCTGAAGATGTAATGCCGCCACATCGGGCCAAACCTCTTCAGAAAAATGTACCGTCCAATCAGTGCCCCGGCGAATTCGATGACTATCCCGTGGGGCAGAGTTTGCCCCAGGCCGCGGACGACGCCGAATATGAGCAGTATCGGAAGCTGGAAGAAGGCCAGGACGGAATAGGTAGCCAGCCCCAAGACCAGGCCCAGCACTACGATAGAAGGCTTCAGCGCCCTGTAGAACGGCGAATCCTCGCCGGATGCGGAATCGGTCGAGGTTACCAGGAGCAGGCTCTGCTGCGCGTTCAGCTCCCACATCGCCTGGGCGTGCGGGTAGGCGTCCGAGGGTATCGGCGCCAGGCTCCATATGAACTGACTGAAAAGTATGCTCGATATCATCACTATCGGGAACACAAGCAGCTCCGTCTTTATGATGCTTGACAGCCGCGTGCCTGTGAGCTCGAGCTCGCGGAATCCTACCGCCCCGTATCCGTAGTTGTGGATCGGTATGGGCGCGAACCATATTCCTATCCCCTGATAGCCGGCGTATTTGCCGGCCAGGATGAAGGATATCTCCCTCACGTACGGTATGTTCAGGGCCTGTCCGGCAATGCCCTCCAGCCGCGCCGTCGCGTAGCTGACCAGCGGAGTATAGACGAACCCGTAGATTATAAAAAACCATACGGGGAAATCAGGCACGAGCGCGGCGCACAGTACGATGTATGAAACCGTCGAGAAGACGTAGATCGCCAGGGGAACCCATATCGGCAGATCGCCGCGGTCGGAACGCCTCTCCTTCAGCTTCCCGATCTCGACCGACCCGGATCTCCCTCCCCTTTCCCGGATCGAACGGACTATGGCGTATATCCCTATGGCGGCGACCGAGAACGTGATGCCCGCCGTAAAGCTCAGGTAGAAATCCAGGTGGTTGGCAAAGACGGTCTCCTGGGTACGCATCGAAGCGTTCCATGTATGGAGGACGCCGAACTTATAGAGTAAGGGATTGGCGATCAGGGTCACGATCAGGCCGACGAAGCCCCCCACAACGGCCCAGAACGGCAGGATCATGCCCGTTATGAAGAGGCCGAGGTCCAGCGTGAGGCCGGTGGCCGTGGCAGGCAGGATGCTGTTGGTGACGTCCGTGAACTCAATGAACGGGAGCGGGATTATCTGTATCGCCTTCCCGAACACCGCGCCCGTAACCGCCGGCACGCCCAGATACACGGCTCCGAAGGCGGCGCCCAGCAT
>JAOACM010000125.1 GCA_026417845.1 Planctomycetota bacterium
TGTGTATAAGAGACAGACCTGTTCCTCGACCGTCCGCATACCCGGTTCGCCGTG
The DNA here is from genome assembly GCA_026417845.1 of Planctomycetota bacterium. Classification (GTDB taxonomy): domain Bacteria; phylum Planctomycetota; class SZUA-567; order H5-PLA8; family CALKMO01; genus CALKMO01. Next base: position 55 of record JAOACM010000125.1, read on the forward strand.
GTGCTCGAGGCCGAGGTGGCGGTGGCGCTGGCCGAGTCGCTTCTGCGCGAGATCGGCGCGGAAAAGGATGCCGTGGAACGGGAGAAGGTCCGTATCCGATCCGAGATAGCGGTCAGGACCGGGTTCACGATGATCCTGCCGTGCCAGGAGGACGGCAAGCCTGATGGAAAGCCGGGCGCGTGAACGTCTGCCGTCCGACGCAGATCCGCCGAGGGGTCCTGCAGGCGGGGAAAGATGCGCGGAGTTGCGCCCGGGTCGCGGGTCGGCCGCGCCTGTTGACTTGGGAAGCGCACGAGAGTCCGGCGGGGGCCGGAGAATGGGGGGGAGCCATGATAATAGATTTCCACGTGCACATTGATCCGGAAGATCCGAAGTCCGTCTCGCGTCTGCTCAGGACGAACGACAGACTCGGCATAGACAAAAGCGTGGTGTTCTGCAGAGACAACGAATTCACACTGAAAGCCGCCAGAGCGCACAAGGACAGACTGATCCCGTTCGGACAGATCGAATTCGGATACGAAAATCCCCGCAGGATCAGGGATCTGGCTGAGGGGGGTGTCCGGGGCATCAAGGTGCTTCATCCGGCCTTCCCGTACAACGACCCGAGGCTGGATCCATACTACGGGCTGGCCGAGGAGCTCGGGTTGCCGATCCTCGCGCATACCGGCATCGTGTCGCGCTCGAACCCGGATGCCCCGGACTGGATGGTGGACACCAGCCGGATGAAGGTGATCCTTCTCGACGCGCCCTGCCGCAAGTTCCCGAAGCTCACGATAATTGCCGCGCATCTGGGGAATCCCGACCATGAGGAAGGCGCGATGCTGGCTCGCTGGCACCCGAATTTCTATTTCGATCTTTCCGGGTCGAGCCTTCTGTTCCGTTCACATGACTACTTCCGGGCGCTCTTCTGGTGGGACAGGGAGACGAGATTCACGAAGAGGAGTCCGTGGAAACCGTTCGACAAGATGGTCTTCGGGACGGACGAGCCTCTGGACAGGATGGGGGAGCCGATGAGGGAGCAGCGCGAGCTGATCGAGGCGCTCGGACACGGGAAGGAAACTCTGGCGAAGGTCTTCGGCGGGACGGCGGCGAAGATACTGGGGCTGAAGAAGCACGGGTGATCGTATCGCGGGGGGGCACCGATGAAGGTGCTTGTAACCGGAGCGAACGGATTGGTCGGAAGAGCCGTGGCGGCGGCGCTGGCCGGGAGGCATGAGCTCCGGCTGCTGGACAGGACCGGGCCGCCCCCGGCCGGATCGGGCCTGCCGGCGGCATCCGGGACGGGGTCCGCCGCTCCATCCTCCGGGCCGGCCGCCGTTCCGGCGGCGCCGGCCGGCGCGCCTGGAGGAAGCGCGGGGGCGCTTGAACGGGCGGAGTTCGTCCGGGCCGATATAACCGACCCGGACGCCATGCGGAAAGCCTGCGAGGGGATGGAGGCGGTCATCCACCTCGCGGCGCTGGTGTCGGGCGACCCGGCCAGAGGCGTAGAGATATTCCGGGTCAACGCGCTGGGTACATTCGTGGCGCTGGACGCGGCGCGTCTGGCCGGCGTGCGCCGCTTCCTGTGCGCCTCCAGCATAAACGCCACCGGCATGTTCGCCTACAGGATCAGCGGCAGGCCGCCGGACCATGGACCGCTCCCGATGGGCGAGGATTTCCCCTGCGCGCCGGAAGATCCGTACTCGCTTGCCAAACTGGCCAACGAGCATACATGCGCGGCCTTTTACCGGGCCTGGGGAATCGAGACGGCCGCCTTCCGGATCGCAGGAGTATGGTCGGCCGCGGAGTACGCGAAGGCGCTGGCGCGCGGTCCGTCGCCCACGACCGCCTGGAGCGATTCGCTGTACAACTGGGTCCATGTGGAGGATGTCGCGGCCTGTTTTCTCCTGGCGCTGGAGGCCCCGGAGATCCCCGGCTTCGGCGTTTACAATCTGTGCGCCGCCGACACGACGCGACCCGAGCCGACGATGGACCTGTTGCGTCGCTTCAGGCCGGACCTGGCGGCGAAGATCCGCGAACCGCTGCCTGGCCGGGCCTCGCTGATCTCGATCGCCCGCGCGGCGCGGACGTTCGGCTATGCGCCGCGTTTCAGGCTGGGACCGTAACAAAGCCGCCCGGCTGGGAGCGGGCGCGATCCCGGCATCGGCCGCCCCCGACGCGGAACCTGGCGGCGGCGACAGGCAACTGGCGGCGAGGTGCACGCGAGGGTGCCGTTCCCGCAGACGCCTGGCGGTCGCGGGCGCCAGCCGTATAATGCGTCGGATCGTTCGATCCGTCCGCGCCGGGACCGGATTACAGCGGGTTGAAGTTTCGCAGCGCCGCCTGAGTCCTATCCGCCCGCGTCGGGCAGGATGCCGGTGCCGGAAGTATCGCAGCCGGGGAAACGGGCTGAGCCGCCTGCGCTAGGCAGTATTAAAGGAGCCTGAACAGGACGGGCCTCCCAGCCGTCCGATCCGTCACCGCCGGGGCCGGATCCCGACCACGCATCGCGAGGAAAAAATGCAGGAGTGGAAGATAAAGAAGAACAGCGGGGAGTGCGTCCGGTGCCGTGTCAGGTTCGAACCGGGCCGGCGCCTGTTCTCAGTGCTTTTCGACAGGCCCGAAGGACTCTTCAGAGAGGACTACTGTCTGGAGTGTTTTTCCAGGGACCGCCCGGGCGATTTCTTTTCGTTCTGGCGGACGACGATGCCCCAGCCCGACGCTCCGAAGCGCCCCGTCATAAACATGGATGCCATATTCGACGTGTTCCGCAACATGCGCGACCCGTCGGAGCCGTCGGCCGCCAGGTTGCGATTTCTCCTTGCGCTGATGCTGCTGCGCAAGAAGCGGCTGAAACTCAGCCGCATCGTCCGCAGGGGCGGCCGCGAGTACCTCGTGCTTGTCGAGCCGCGCGTCGGGGCCGAGCACGATGTGGAGTGCATGGAGCTGACGGACGCGGAAATGGAGGAGCTGCGCGACAAGCTGAGCGCGTGGATGGGAGGATCGCCGGCCGATGACGCGGCCGACGGGAAGGTCGGCGGGGGAGGAAACGGCGGCGATACCGATGGGACCGGAGGCGAAAATTCCGGAAAGACGGAACCGGGAGACAAGACATCGGGACCGGGGGAGATGCCGGCGCGGGAAGGCGGGGCGGGAATGGCGCCATAGCCGGAAAAGATATCGGTCCCGGAAGGGGAAGAAGCGGGGACAGGAAGACGGGGGGCCGGGATGAGTTCCGGCATCGGCATATCGCGTAACGGGAGGCATGTTCCGGGAGCGGGACGCTCATGCAACATGCTCGAAGAGATCGCGGCATAAGGGCCTGTCCCAAAACCTCCGGACGGCCGGCCGGAACGTCGCGGGGAGCCGTTTGCGCCCCGGGGTGTTCCGGACAGGCTCTAAGGGCGTCGCGGGGCGGACGGGATCCGGGGTCGCGGGGATCATCGCGGCCGGTTCTTCGCGCCGGCCGTACCATGGATTCCCTCCCGGCCCCGCTGTCCGCCGCCATGCTTGCGGCCGCGGCAGCCGCCTTCCTCGCAGTGCCCGGATGCTTCCGGGAAAGGGATGGAGGCCTCGCGGCGTCCCGTCCGGCCGTCCGTATTGAGGATGGAAGGGTCCGCCTCGACGCGGGCGGTGCCGATCCCGACGGAGACAGGATCGCGTTCCGCTGGAGGCAGGTCGGCGGACCGCCGGTCAGGCTGTCGGACCCGTCGGCCCGCGACCCGTATTTCGCGCCGGTCGAGCCGGGCGTGTACGAGTTCGAGGTCGTCGCTTCGGACGGGCGCGCCGAGAGCGCACCGGCCAGGGTCCGCGTGGCGGTGAACAGATCGAACGCTCCGCCGAAGGCCGACGCCGGGCCGGACATCGAGGTGGAGGCGGGCCAGTTCGCCTTCCTGACCGCGGCGGGGTCGTTCGATCCCGATGGAGACCCCCTCAGATATGAATGGCGCCAGATCGAGGGGCCGCCAGTGCGCCTTTCGAGGAGCGAGCGCGAATCAAAGGAGGTCAGGATACGACCGGAGGCGCCGGGAAGGTACGTGTTCGAGCTGAGGGTCGGGGACGGCAGGTGCTGGAGTGAAGCGGCGCGGGTCACGGTAAAGGCGATCCCGCGTAATTCCCCGCCGCTCGTAAAGGGCCCGCCCGATGCATCCGTCGAGCTTCCAGCGCCGCGCGGCGCCCCGGATGCAGCGGCGCTTGCCGGGGCGGGGAACAGGCCGCCGGTCGTGACCGTCAAGCCGGGAGGGACCGTTTCGCCAGGCCGCGAAATTTTCTTGGACGGTTCGGGGACGTCGGATCCGGACGGCGACGTGCTGAGCTTCTGGTGGGAACAGATAAGCGGTCCGCCGGTCANGACGCTTAAGGGCAGGCCCGACTCGCCGGTATGGACGTGCAGGCTCCGGCAGCCCGGGAGGTACACATTCCGCCTTAAGGCCAGCGACGGCCGCCGGGAAGCCGTCTCCGCTCCGGTGACGTTCGCGGTCGCGGCGGGCAATCTGCCCCCGGTGGCCGATGCCGGACGGGACACCGTGGCGGAAGTCGGAAAGCCGGTTCGCCTCGACGGCAGCCGTTCGAAGGATCCCGATGGCGACGCGCTCGTCTACTGCTGGAAGCAGATCGAGGGGCCAAGAGTCCGGGATTGGATCTACGAGGACATGGGAAGGCCTGACCGGCCAGCCTTCGTCCCGCGCGAGGCGGGGGAATACGCCTTCGAACTGGTAGTCAATGACGGCAGGGAGGACAGTGAGCCGGCCGTCGTGCGCGTCTCGGTCCTGCCTCCGAACCGTCCCCCCGCGGTCAGGTGCGACAGGGCGGTAAGGGTTCCCCTCGGGCAGCCGGTGCATATAAGGGCAGAGGGCGAAGATCCGGACGGCAACGCCCTGTGGTACAGGTGGCGGATGCTGGAAGGTCCCGATCCGCCGAGGATACCTCCCGACGCGTGGGAGCGGAAGGACCTCGAGTTTGTGCCGGCAGCCCCGGGGCTTTACCTGTTTGAAGTGGTAGCTTCCGACGGGCGGCTCGAGAGCGCTCCGGCCCTCTGCCAGCTTGGTGTCGACCGCCAAAATATTCCTCCGACAGCCCGCATATCGGGACCTCCCCGCGCCGAGACAGGGGAGGAAGTGACGCTCGACGGACGCATGTCCTGCGACCCTGATGGTGACGCGTTGACGTACAGGTGGAGCCAGGTTTCCGGCCCGAAGCTCGAACTTGCCACCGCCGGTCCGGTATTGTCAGTCAAGCCGTCGGAACCCGGCGAGTATGTCTTCGGGCTGGTGGTGGAGGATGGCCGCGACAGCAGCAGGCAGGCGACTTTTGCGCTGCGCGTTGCCGGCCGGGCGCGACCGGAAGGGAAAAACGCCGGACGCGCGGACTGATGGAACGCACGAGGCGAATCCGGGTAGCGGTTACAACGCGGCGGTTTTCGCATCCCCTGCCGGGCGCGGCTCTCCCCCGCCGTGCGACATCCGGCCGGCGATACCAGCCCCGGATCCAAATGCACCTCGCGCGTGGCGAATGGCCGGCATGAGTCCTCCATGCGAAAATTGTTGTCCACAAGAGTTCTAGGAAGACCGTCCGTAATATCGTCAGCACTATGTGGTGGACACAAGAGGCGTGATGTGGAGTAAGCTTCGCCGGGCGGGGCGCGCGAAAATCCCGGTATGTCCGTGCGAAACGTGGCGGCCGGCTGGGATGAGGGCGCGGGCCGGTTCAAGCGGCCGTTAGAGGGTCGCCTCACGGGCCTGTCCGGAAGGTGATGGAGGCGCCCTGAACGTCCCCACCGGGAGAGGGCGGAGAATTTTACCGTTGACTGGCGCGAAAAGTCTTTTAATCTGACTTGGTACTTCTGAAAGCGGTTGGACCTGACGCGCGGTCCGGGCTGGTGTCGTCCGGTCCGCGAGGGAAGAGAGAAGAAGGTCCGTCCATCGGCGGCGGGCGCAATCGGGGCGGCGCGTGTTACGTTCCCGCCGGGAGCGGAGCGCGGACGCTTTTTTAAGGGAGCGACGATGGTTACGGAACGGAATCTGAAGGTGTTGGCGCTGGCGGCAGCGCTGGGGTTGGCCGCCGCAGGCTGCGGCAGGCAGACCGGACAGACTTGGAACTGGGGGGCAGATCAACCGCCGGCCGGAACGGCGGAAAAGAAGGAAGAGGCGAAGGAGCCGGGAAAAACCGGAGAGGCCGCCGCCCCCGCAGCGGCGGAACCGGGAAAGGCCGGAGAGGCAAAGCCGGCGCCGGGGGGCGAAACGGCATCGCCGCCGGGCGGGAGCCCCGAGGAGCGGGCGAAGAGGCTGCTGGAGGAGGAGGCGGCAAAGGAAAAGATACGCCGCGAGGCCAGGCGCGCCGAGGCTGACCATAAGTTCCAGGCCGGTCTCAAGCTGTATCAGGACATCGAGTACGAGCTTGCCCTGAGAGAGTTCGAGAACGCCCTGCGGATAGATCCGACCCACGAGAAAGCGAAGGAATACCTCAGGCGGACCCGCGCGATCCTCGGCCGGAGGGAAGATAAGGTCGCCGAGCAGCTCAAGGCACTCGACAACCAGACCAGGGCGAAGATAGAGGAGACGCTTCTGGCCCTGCAGAACGCGCTGGAGGAGGCCGAGAAGCTGGAGAGGGAGGGGAGCGGCGCGGTTCTGGAGGAGGAATACGCCGATAAGGAGGCCGGACTGGCGGAGCAGATCAAGAAGCTGCGGGCGGCACAGGACCGGTTGACGCGCGTGCGCGAGATCATCCGGTGGATGCCGCTGCAGGTGAACCTGGCAGGCGAACAGCGGCGGACTGATGAGGCGATGGCCAGGGTGAAGGCTAAAATATCCGACAAGGAAGCGGAGATACAGATGCTTCGCCGTGAAGCCGCCATGAAAGCTGCTGAAGAGCTGAAGGTCAGAGAAAGTGAGCTCCACAAGGCGCGGATAAAGAAGCTGCTGGAGCAGGCGAAGGATCTGTACGAGAGAAGCTTCTACCGCGAGGCGGAAAACCTGGCCATCCGCATACTCCAAATAGACCCGTTCAACTCCGAGGCCGAGTCGCTCAAGATGAGGGCGCGGCAGAGAAAACATGAGCTGACTGCAGCGAAGATCCGCAAGGATAAGAAGGAACAGTACCTGTGCACGTGGGAGGAGATCGAGCGCGAGCACGTCCCGATCGCGGCCGATCTCGTCTACCCGTCCAACTGGGACGAGATCGTAGCCCGCACCGACAAGATGGCCATCGTCGGCGACCGGGCGGAGCCGGAGTGGAAGAAGACGATACGGAGGCAGCTCGAGCGGAAGGTGGCGTTCGAGTTCCTCGAGACGCCGCTGCAGGAGTGCATCGCGTTCCTGCGCACGCTGACCAACGTCAACATGATAGTGGACCCGAAGGCGGTTCAGGGCGACGGCCCCCGTGGCACGCTCACCGTCCACGACATGCCGCTCGACATGGCCCTTCAGTGGATACTCCGCCTCGCCGAACTCGACTACGCTCTGAGAGACGACGCCATCTTCATCAGCAAGCCCGCGAACCTGCGGGAGGACGTGACCCTGCGCATCTACGACGTGCGGGACCTGACCATGGAAGTCCATGACTTCCCCGGACCGGATCTTCAGCTTCAGACGGTAACCGGCGCTGGCGCGGGGGGCGGATTGCCGCCGCTCCCGCCGCCGCCGGAGGCTCCCGCGGTCACCGTGGAGAGCATATCGGAACTGATCAGGACTAGGATAAAGCCCGAGTCGTGGGATGTGAACCTAGGGACGAGCATCGAGCAGAAGGGCGGGCGCCTGGTGGTAATGCAAAGGCCGGAGGTTCACAGGCTGATAGATCAACTGCTGGCCAATCTCCGCTCCGCCCAGAAGATACAGGTGGTCATCGAGTCGCGGTTCCTGACGATAAGGGAATCGTTCCTGGAGAGCATCGGGGTTGACTGGGGCGGCTTGGACACCAACGTCCTGTTCGGCGACTTCGGCGATCTGACCCAGCTCGGAATGCGCCAGCCCCGTCAGGCGGGCGGCACCGAGACCAACCCGCCCAACACGCCGTTCCCCGGTCTGACTCAGGGCATAGACAGCGCCCCGGCCGGCACCATATCGGTCATCGGCGCGATCACCAATCACCTGGCCGGCTTTTTCTCCAACGACCCGACTACGATATCCGGCCTCGATACCACCGGCCACCTGGTCCAGATGGGTCTCAATAGCCAGCTCACCGTCCTGAACAACACCCAGATGCAGCTCTTCATCAAGGCCCTCACGATGCCCGAGAACACCAGCTCGCTGCTGACCCCCCGTCTGACCGTCTTCAATACCCAGCGTGCGCACATGTTCGTGGCCCGCCAGAGGTCCTACGTGGGCGACTACGAAATATCGGGCGACGCCTATGACCCGGTGATCCGGCAGTTCCTCGAGGGCGTGGTGCTGGACGTCAAGCCTATAGTCAGCGCGGACCGCAAGTACATAACGCTGGAGATGCGCCCGACCGTGACCGAGCTGGTCAACTTCCAGACAAGGCAGCTGGACGCCTTCAACGTCATGAGCGGAGCGAACGCGAACCTGGTCACGCTGCTGTCGTTCCCGATCCAGTTCCCGGAGCTCAGGATATCGCGGGTCAGGACGACGGTTACGATCCCCGACGGAGGCATAATAATGATGGGGGGCCTGCACCGGAACATCCGGTTCACTTCCGAGGAAGGCGTGCCGTTCATATCGGACATTCCGATCGTCGGCCGCCTGTTCCGGTGGAATAACCTGGAGAATGCCAGGTCCAGCCTGGCGATCCTCGTGACGGCGCGGATACTGATATTCAGCGAGGAAGAGGCGAAGCTGTGAGCGCGCCGGGGGCGCGCGGACCGCGCGGCGCGGCCGCGCGACGGGATCCTGGTAAGCGTTCCGGGCGGAGGCGGGGCGGAAGACGCCCGGATGGATGCGAGGACGGAGAGCGCGATGGGAACTGAGAAACTGATGCGGATGGCGGGGTTGCTTGTCGTTCTGCTGCTGGCGGCCGGCGCATCCGGTCTGATGCGCGCCGGAGAGGAAGGGGGCGCCCCGAAGGAACCGCCGAAGGCCGGGGAGGAGGACGCGCAGACCAAGGCGCGGAAACTCCTTGAGGAGGAGGCTGCCAGGCGCAAGCTGAAGGAAGAGGAACGCCAGGCGCTGGCGCAGCACTTCGCCGAGGTCGGCAGGAAGCTCTACGAGGCGTTCGACCACGAGGCCGCGCGCGTGGAGCTCGAAAAGGCCCTTCAACTTGATCCTTCCAACGAAGAGGCGCGCAAGTACCTCGTGAAGGTCAACGAGGTGCTCGGAAGACGTCAGGCGCGGATCAAGGCCGCGGCCGAGAGGCTTCCGATCGAGGCGCGGGTCCGGGTCCAGGAGCAGCTCGCCCAGCTCGACAACCGCCTCGACTGGGCGCAGAGATTCCTGCGCGAGGCGCGGGAGGGGCGCGAAGAGCTGATGCCGAAAGAGGGCAAGGAGCCGGTCAAGGGCGCCGAGATCGAACTGGTGGACCGCGTCAGGAAATACGAGCGTGCCATCGAGGCCCTCGAGCGGGCCAGGGAGATCATCAGATGGCTCCCGTTCGACGTGGATACGACCGACCAGCAGGCGCTCGTCTCGCGCCTTATGAAGGAAGCCAGGAATGAAAAAAAGGAGACCGAGCTGGCGCTGAAGACCACCAACCGGCTGATGGCGGAAAAGGCCGCGGCCGAGCGGCGGGATGCGGAGGCGCGTTTCACCGAGCGCAGGATAGCCAAGCTGGTTGACCAGGCCAAACATCTCTACGAGATGGGCAGGTTCGAGGAGGCGGAGAAGATG
>JAOACM010000126.1 GCA_026417845.1 Planctomycetota bacterium
GTAGTACACCGTGGAAGTACCGGTCACGGTTACCGTGCCGGTGCTTGATATCGTATGAGTGCCGTACACGTCCATACTGGAGCACGACAGGTTGCCGGATGCGTTTGCCTGCGTAATGGCTCCGCCGGAATCTATCAGCACACGCCCGGATACGTTCAAAGCCGTGTTGGCTCCGAAAGTAACCGTCCTGCCCGATGCTACGAACAGGTTCCGGCACACCGCGTTGGCGATATTCACGTTCGGGCTGGCCGTTCCCGTGGATATTACCGCGTCCTCCGTGGCGGTCGGGGGATGATTGAGGCTCCAGTTCTGGTTCCGGTCCCAATTGGTATTGCCGCCCGATATCCAGACGTTGACCGATCCGGACGTGACGGCCGCCTGTGCGAGTACCGGGCAGCTCGCGAGGTCTGATACGTAATTGCCCGAATCGTCCACGAAGACCGCTTTTACATAGTAAGTTGCCCCAGGCATTGACGATGCGGTCGGCGTTATTGCGAAGTCCCACTCTCCGCGCTGGCCGGAAGGCACAGAAAGGCTTGTCGCGCTCGGCACCGTCTCGACGAAATGCTGGCGCACGTTCGTGTTCGTCAACAGCGCGTTGGCGACCTGCGCTCTGTCGGTTCCCATTCCATTCGCATAGTTCCAGTCCGCGGCTGGGCCGAAGTCGAGCCACGGTCCGCCCGTCCCCAGCCGGTACCGCAGCGCCAGCCGCGAGCCGGACCACGGAACGGACATGTCATTCTGTATCTGGACGCGCAACCTGTAGACAGTTCCCGCCAGGGCGCCGGTTATCGCGGTGTTTTCGGCGGCGAGCGGCGTCGGGCTCTCGGCGCTGTTGTTCTGGTACCACCTGTATCGAGACTGGTTCTGCCCTCTGACTACCTTGGCGTCATCGAACCACATGCCGGTGTTGCCGGCCACGCTGTCCCAGTACCACGATCCCAGGTCGAAGTCGCTGAAGTCACTGAAGTTGCTGTTGGACGTCGAGTAGACGAGAACTCCGTCCAGATACATGCTCGTATTGTTCGTATCGCGTACCCACTCGACCTTGTGCCACCCGAGCGATCTGTCTATGTTCGTGGCGGTCGTACCGACCATACTTCCGCGGTAGCAGTAAGTGTTGGCGCTCGTGGATGTCCTGACCATTATCGCCAGCCAGTTGTTTCCGGCGGCGTTGTCCACCGAGATAAATTGATGCTTCGGGCTGGCCATATCGTCGTAAAACCATATCTCGGCGCGGCCGTTCGTGACCGGCCCCCAGCCCGGATTATTCCATGCGCCGATTCCCTGTCCGGCCCCACCGCCGGGCGAGTACATGCTCTTGGATCCGCCTGGCGTGCGGTTCTGCGTGTTCACTGTCGTCCCCGGCGCCGTAAACCAGCCTTCGGCGCCGGTTATGGTCCAGTTTTTACCGGGGCTGTTAGGAGGCGAACTGCCCAGCGTTGCCGACTCGAAATCGTCGAAAAAAATTACCTCCTCGGCGCAGAATCCCGCCGCACCGGACAATATTGAGATCGCGAAAAGCGCCGCGCGTAACTCTTGGAAAGGCCTGCCGTTACGGCCTTGACCAGTCGGATGCACATCCGCCTTGCCGGATTTTTCGTGGTTCATTGGTGGATGCCCTCGCGGTTCCGATGCTTTCCCTTTCGGCGTCGCTTCTCGCTTGCCGTTGGCACAACATCCTGTCTATAATAAATACCATAACTTAACTCGATAAGTCAAGATTCAGGGACAGTACTTGTTCGCTTAAAAATCCGCCGGGAATCGCTGGAAGGCGGTGAGATTGCGAATATAAAGAAAAAGCAGAGGCGAGATCAGTAAGTCGCGAGGCGCGTGGCGGCGGAGGCGCCTGCAGGGCGCCGGCTGGAGCCGCCCGTGCGCCGGCTGCAGCGGGGAAAAGCCCCCCGGCTCCTGGGTCGGCGCGGCGAGAAACTCCGATCCGGCCGCCGGAGGGAAGCGGCGGTCCCCGGGCGGCTTCTGTCTGGTGGCGGGAGAAAAAAGCATGGCGCTTCAATGGTTCCGTCTGCACAGCAAGAAGTTCCTGTGGGTAACGGCGATAGTGGTTATACCGGGCATGGCGCTGTTCGGAGCCACGAGCTTCATCCGGCGCGGCGCCTTCAGCGGCGGCGGCGTAGTCGCGGCCAGCTACAGAGTGAACGGCAGGCTCTACGAGATATCGCTGGCGCGACTGGAAGGAGAGCGGCATGTCAGGAACATGTGCGATCCGCGGTACGGCGGTATTGATATATCCGACGAACATATCCTGCATTACTACTTCCAGAATCGCGATGACGAATTTGTGAAAAACCCGGCCGCTCAAGGAGATGGCAAATACATTCCTCTTGATGACGTCAGGGATAAAATCAGGCAGAAGCTCCGCGAGCAGGTTGAGAGTGCCCGTACGGCCGATCTTGTGAACGAGATGATCCTCCTGCAGGCGGCCGCGGATGCGGGCGTAAGAGTCACGGATGACGAAACGAGGAAGGAAGTCACAGATGCGGTGCGGATGTTGACGGGAGTCGAGCAGCCCAGAGAAGAGACGTACAGGCTCGTCCTCCAGAACAGGAACATCTCCGCCCTGGATTTCGAAAGGGTGGCGCGGGAGCGGTTGGCGATCGGGAAGTACCTGGAGGTCCACAGGGAGCAGGGCGCCGTTACCGGCGGCGAGATGTACGTGGCGTACTGCCGCGAGAAGCAGAAGATCCGCGCGATGTGCAAGTCGTTCGAATCCGCGAAGTATCTGGACAAGGTCGCCGAACCATCCCAGGATGAGATAAAGAAATTCTACGATGAGCATAAGGCTCCCGAAGGCGGCTCGAAGCCGGAAGACTGGCTGATGACCAGACCGCGGGGGTCCGTGGAATATTTCTACCTTGCCATAGCCGATGTCAGGGAGAAATACCAGCCCTCCGAGGAGCAGATAGAAAAGCACTACAGGCTCATCAGGGACAGGGAATATCTGAGGGAAAAATCAGCGCCGCCGCCTGATGGGGGCGGGGCGAAGCCGAAGGAGGTGGAGTCTGGGAAGAGCGCCGGAGAGACCGGCAAGGACCCGGCAGGCGACTCCGCGAAACAGCCGCCCGCCGGAGGGAACGACGAGTCGAAGTACAGGCCGCTGAACGAGGTCCGGGAGGACGTCATAAGGCGGTTGAGGGATATAGAGGGCAGGCGCCTGGCGCACGAGGAGTTCGAGAAATTCCTGGCCCAGCTGCACAAGGATATCGAGAAGGCGGAATCGGAGAAGAAGCCGCTTGACCTGGCCGCCTGCGGAAAGGGCAAGGGATTCGCGTATTACAGGACCGGTACGCACACGGCCGATGAATTCCGGGCGGGGAAAGAGGAGCCGGGGGCTGACGATTACAGGATGGCCGAGATCGCGCTCCGCAAATACAGAAAGCCGGGCGACCGCAAGTTCAGTCCCCCGGACTCGACGCGCGACAGGAACGGCTACTGGAGTTACAGGGTGGTCGAGTACCAGGAGCCCAGGCTGAAAACGCTGGAGGAGGCGCGGGCCGATATCGTAAAGAGGTTGAAGGAAAGGGCTGCGGAAGAGATGGCTAAGAAGGCAGCGGAAGAGGCCGCCACGAAATGGGCCGCCAACGGAAAGGACGGCGCGAAGACGCTGCCGCCGTGGGAGGAGTTTGAGGAGCTGATCGTTGATGTGGCCGACAGGAAACCGGATGCCAACAGGCATCCGTTCGCGCGCTACCTCCTGTACAAGGGCAATACGCTGCCCGTCGGCGAGATATCGGAAGTTGTGGACGCGGCCATATACGGCGATATCGGACAGAAGGGCCGTTATCTTGTCGGATTCATCCTGGAACGGAAGCTGCCGTCACGGGAGGAATTCCTGAAAGACTCCGAATGGATGTCCTCCGCCAGGGAGGCGCACGAAACCGACCGCAAGAATTTCATAGCCCAGCGAATGACCGATACGCTCATCGAGATGTCGGAGCGGGTGCTGCGTAAAGTGAAGAGGGAGCCTCGCCCGCTCTCGCAGGAGCCCATGGAGGACTACGATTATTGACGGATCGTCCTTCGCTTGCGATGAGGGTTATGGCATTCGTGTGCCGCATATGTCCCGTATGCTTTGCGGCAAGACGCCGGCCAGATTCGATGTTCGCCCGCATGGTCCGTCGCCTCGAACAGAGATGCCCGTGTTGCGCGGCCTATGAGAAGCTGCGCGACCTGTGGCGCAAAGATATCGCAACGTCCCGAACCGCTTCCCGCTCCTGACGCAACTTCGTAACTGCTTGAACAGGCGCATGTTGCGCCGCTACAGGACCTCCCCCGCCCCATCGCCACAACACGTTGAAATTTCATCGGTTACGGACTAATCGGTCCGCTTGTGTTATCGGAAAGTCGCCAACAAGGCTTGTGCACGTGTGCATAAAAATATTTGGGAAACTCGAGTCTGAAGCGAACGAACCTGGGCAACATTTCGTTTAACAATTCAGGGGGTGCACCAGTGATGCACCAATGCAACTTGGCAGGGGCTTCCCTTCTCTTGATTGGGAGAGGGGGGGCTTTTTGTCTTTTCCCGGGCTTTCGGAGAGGGGTGTAGGGAAAGGAGGATGTCGCCATGTTTTCTGAAAAAGCCGGAAGGATCGTCCCGTGGGTGGCGGTTGCGACGGCGGTGCTGGTCGCGACGTTCCTCGCACTGGAGGATAGCGGACGCCTCGGCGACGGAGGAAAGCCGGCGGGCGTGGCGCGCATGCCGTCCGACGAGGCGCGGTTGCAGGTTCCAGTTGCTGAAGCGGGAGGCGGCGCGACCGCAGGGGGCGAAGCGGAAGCGGCGGTCAAGGAGGTGAAGGCCGAGGTCTGGCGGATGGTCCGGGCCGACGGCACTGGCGGCCAGTCCGGGCAGGGGGATGCATCGGGCGGCTGGCGGCGGGTCGAGGCGGAAGTGAAACTCGCCTCCGCCGAGCTTCCGAAGGCTCCGGTCGCCCAAGCCGGAACCGTAGTCAAGGCGACGGCCCACGGGGCGGGGTTCGTCTCGATAGCGCATGCGTACCCCGGTTTCGAAATCGTCGGCGGCAGGGGCGGCGGATGGAGCGGGTTCAAGCCGCCGCGCAAGATGCACCTGTCGTCCGATCCGGGCATGCCGGTCCTGCCGGTGGCGCCGGTGCAATTGCTGCTGCCGCCTCGAGAGGATATCGTCGAGATCGTAGTCGTGCCGGGGAGGCAGATCGAACTGCCCGGAACATACCAGATCGAGCCTGCAGGCACGCCAGTTCCGATAGGCAAGCCTGAGGATGCCAGGCCGCCGGAACCCGACCCGAAGGTATACGGCTCGGACGCACCATATCCGGGGAACCTCGCCAGCGTACTGGGCACGCAGTACAAGATGGGGCACGGCATAGCGGTCCTGACGCTGAATCCGGTCCAGTACCGGCCTAAGTCGGGCAAGGTGTTAGTGTACGAATCGCTGTCGGTGGTCATCAGGACGAAGGTTCCGAATGTTCCGGCCACGCGCATACTGCCTCGAAAGGAGGACGCCGGTGAAGTCGGCAAGGTCATTGACAATCCGGAGGTGCTGGAGAGGTACGGCGCGGCGATAGACGGGGGGCAGTTCGGAAGCTTCCAGCCCCTCGGGAGTCTCGTGAATCCGGCCGATTCGTATCCCTACGTCATCATAACCACGAACGCCCTCAAGAACGCGGCGACCGACTATAAGCTTCAGGATGTAATAACATTGCGCAACTCGGAGGGGCTGGCAGGAACGATCGTCACGACCGAAGATATCTATGCCAATTACACGGGCGTGGACAATCCGGAGAAAATACGCAACTTCATAATTGACGCCCGGAACGGGTGGGAGACCCAGTACGTGCTGATCGTCGGCGACACCGGCGTGGTAGCCTACAGGAGCCTGTGGGGCGACGCCGGCTCATATTCCCGCAACATCCCATCCGACCTCTACTACGGCTGCCTCGACGGCAACTACAACAACGATGGCGACGGCACATGGGGCGAATCCAATGACGGGCCGGGCGGCGGGCTGCCGGATTTCATGTACGAGGTGTACGTCGGCCGCGCCTCGGTGGAGAACGAGACCGAGATGTCGAACTTCGTCTATAAGACGCTGACCTATGAGGCGACCGACGAGCTGGACGCCTACCGGTACCGTGCGATCATGGCGGGGGAAACGCTCGATTCCTACACCCAAGGCGATTGGAGCATGGAGAACCTGATCGTCGGCAAGTACGGCAGCGTGGGTCTTGCCGCTTATGTAACGCCGTACAGGCTGTATGATTATGAGAAAGACGATCAGGGGCCCGGCGCGTGGAACAAATCGCATCTCATCGCTCTGATCAACTCTAACAAGTACTCCATGATCCACCACCTGGGCCATTCGAACACCGGTTACAACATGAAGATGGGCAACGGCGATGCCGACGCTCTGACCAATACCAAGTTCTTCGTGGCTTACAGTCAGGGGTGCTACCCCGGCGATCTTCCGAGCGACTGCATTGCCGAGCACTTCACGACCTCGACCCGCAAGGGCGCTGTCGCCGGCGTGTGGAACAGCGTCTACGGCTGGTACAATCCGGGGAGCGACGACGGCCTGAGCCAGAAGTTCCACAGGGAGTTCGTTGATGCGGTCTTCGGGCACAACAAGTACCAGGCGGCCAAGGCGAACGCGCATTCCAAGGAGGCGTGGATATCCTCCATGTCCTCCGGCTACATGCGATGGATAGCCTACGCGGAGAACCTGTTCGGCGACCCGGCCTTGAAGCTGCCCAACTACACAACGCTGCCGATGCCGTGCATAGATTCGACGACCGTAGCTGATAACGTCGTCGGCAACAACGATGGGATCATCAATGCCGGCGAGACGGTGGACCTGGAGATCAAGCTGAAGAATAACGGTCAGAGCGGTACCAGCGGCGTCACCGCCGTGCTGTCAAGCTCCTCGGCCTACGTGACGATAGTTACTTCTTCCGCCTCCTTCGGCAACCTGCCGGCCGGTGCGGCGGCGACGGGGACGCCGAAGTACCGGTTTTCCGTCAGCGGTTCCTGCCCGACCAACACAGCCCTCCCCTTTACGTTGACTATAACCGACAGCGCCAGCCGCACGTGGGTGCGCGAGTTCACGCTGTATTGCTACACCTCGTGCACCATATCGGGCAAGGTGACTGATCAGGGCACCGGCGCCGGGATATTGGGCGCCACGGTCTCGTATACCGGTCCGCGGAGCGGCAGCGTCTCGACCGCCGCCGACGGATCGTACACGATAGACAAGCTGATAGACGGAACCTACTCTCTGACAGCCAGTCATCCTTCCTATCAGTCGAAGAGCGTGACCGGACAGGTTGTGCCGCCGAGTAAGGTTATCAATTTCGCGCTGGTCTACCCGAACATCGTGGTCCCGGCGACGCTGACGGCCATCTGCGCGCCTGGGGCGAGCACCACC
Organism: Planctomycetota bacterium; assembly: GCA_026417845.1. GTDB lineage: Bacteria > Planctomycetota > SZUA-567 > H5-PLA8 > CALKMO01 > CALKMO01. The sequence goes on from JAOACM010000126.1 coordinate 7,418, forward strand.
GCACCGCTGACCGTCCAGAATACCGGCACGGCGACGCTCCTCTACGGTGTATTCCAGGCCGGAAGTAATCAGGGCAGGAAGATCGCTACCCTGCCGGCCGCGACCGGTTACAGCCAGATGAACGGCCTGACGTGGGCGCCGAACGGTCTGTGGAGGACCGTGTATAACTCCTCGGCGAGCAAGTATCAGTTCATCAGGCAGGACGTATCCTCCGGCGCTGTCCTGCAGGTCTTGGACATCCCCTCCGGCATGACCGGGACCCCCTACGGCCTGGCGTGGGACGGCACATACCTTTGGATCGGCACTTCGGCCCCCCGGGTTTATCGGGTAAACCCCGCGGACGGCACCATTGCGGCAAACTTCGCCGTGATGGCGGCGCCGTACGACATGGCGTGGGACGGATCAAGCCTTTGGATCATCTGTTATTATGGCTCCGCTTACACCGTAGCCAAGTACAACACCAGCGGATCAATGCTCTTCAGTTTCGCTCTGTCGGCAACGACAGCCCTTACGCTGGATTGGGACGGATCAGCCCTGTGGGTCGGCACGTACAGCAACCCCGCCAAGTACGCGGCCTACGACACTTCGGGGAACAAACTCTACGAGTTCTCTTCCAGCGAAGCACCGCATCCATATTACGGACTCGCCTGGGACGGTTCGCACTTCTGGGTATCGTCATATTCCGATCCGAAGGATGGATTCCGGCAAGGTCTCGTGGCTCGCGCCGTACTCGAGGCCCGGGTCCGTCAGCGCCAACTCTTCTGCCAGCATTACGTACACCTTCGACGCGGCCGGCCTTTCCGCCGGCACCTACACGACGACGCTCAAGGCGGCATCCAACGACATCGAGACGCCGCTGCTCAATATAGCGGTCACCTTCACGGTCGTATCCGGACCCAATACGCCGCCGACCATATCGGACATTCCGAACCAGGTCACTAATGAGGACACGCCTACTGGAGCGATACCATTCACGGTGAACGACAACGAGACGCCGCCTGCGAACCTGACGGTAACGGGCGCGTCCAGCAACACGACGCTGGTGCCGAACGCGAACATCGTCTTCGGCGGATCCGGCACGAACAGGACGGTGACGGTAACGCCCGCGGCCAACCAGTACGGGGCGGCGACGATAACGGTCACGGTGACCGACGGCGGCGGATTGACGGCCAGTGACACATTCGTCCTGACGGTCAACGCCGTCAATGACCCGCCGACGATCTCTAATATCCCGGACCAGTCCACGAACCAGGACACGCCAAAGACGGTGTCGTTCACTGTCGGCGATGTGGATAATGACGTCAACACGCTGACGCTCAGCGGTACCTCCAGCAACACCACGCTGCTCCCGAACGGGAACATCTCCTTCGGCGGCGCTGGCGCGAACAGAACGGTGACGCTGACTCCGGCCGCCGGCCAGACCGGCTCTACGACCGTAACGATCACTGTCTCCGACGGCAGCCTTACGGCCAGCGATACGTTCGTCCTGACCGTGGCGCCGGCCGGGAACACCCCGCCGACCATATCGGACATTCCGAACCAGGTTACTAACGAGGACACGCCCACGGGCGCGATAGCGTTTACGGTGGACGACAACGAGACGCCACCTGCGAACCTGACGGTAACGGGCGCGTCCAGCAACACAACTCTGGTACCGAACGCCAATATTGTTTTCGGCGGGTCAGGTATGAACAGGACGGTGACGATCACGCCCGCGGCCAACCAGTACGGGGTGGCGACGATAACGGTCACGGTGACCGACGGCGGCGGATTGACGGCCAGTGACACGTTCGTCCTGACGGTCAACGCCGTCAACGACCCGCCGACGATCTCTAATATCCCGGACCAGTCCACGAACCAGGACACGCCAAAGACGGTGTCGTTCACTGTCGGCGATGTGGATAATGACGTCAACACGCTGACGCTCAGCGGTACCTCCAGCAACACCACGCTGCTCCCGAACGGGAACATCTCCTTCGGCGGCGCTGGCGCGAACAGAACGGTGACGCTGACTCCGGCCGCCGGCCAGACCGGCTCTACGACCGTAACGATCACTGTCTCCGACGGCAGCCTTACGGCCAGCGATACGTTCGTCCTGACCGTGGCGCCGGCCGGGAACACCCCGCCGACGATATCGGACATCCCGAACCAGGTTACGAACGAAGACACGCCCACGGGCGCGATAGCGTTTACGGTGGACGACAACGAGACGCCACCTGCGAACCTGACGGTAACGGGCGCGTCCAGCAACACAACTCTGGTACCGAACGCCAATATTGTTTTCGGCGGGTCAGGTATGAACAGGACGGTGACGATCACGCCCGCGGCCAACCAGTACGGGGCGGCGACGATAACGGTCACGGTGACCGACGGCGGCGGATTGACGGCCAGTGA
>JAOACM010000127.1 GCA_026417845.1 Planctomycetota bacterium
CCGCCACCACCGCCACCACCGCCCGAATCGGACGTCGCGGGCGGCTCGGTCTTGATCGGCAGGTCGTAGGTCACCACGCGGTACTCGAGTACGTTCATCCGGCCGTCCCAGGTCCGCTCGACGGTCACGTTCAGCTTGATGCTCGCCAGCGGCGTCTTGCCGTCAGCCCCCAGAGACTGACCGATGACCTGGATCGTGTGCACCGGCGAATGCCCAGTCGTGATCGTCTCGGGAGCCTTGCGCATCGCCCACGCGAACTCCGTGAAGCTGTCGGCCATGGACCACCAGTTGTTGGCCATGTCTATCGAGTGCCTGTGGATCAGGTCCTCGTACCGTACGAACTGGTGATAACCGCCCCTGGTCCAA
>JAOACM010000128.1 GCA_026417845.1 Planctomycetota bacterium
GGTCCTTAACAATGCCGCGGCCCTTTTTACTTTGGAAGACCTCCGCATGAGCCGGACGTAAGCACCTCCACTTCCGGAGGGCACGTAAGAGCCTGTCCGGAATCCTCTCCACAGGACGAGTGGCAATCTCGATATCAAAGTTCTGCGTCCTGTGTTTCGGGTAGCTTTAAAAGCCTATCGGCTTTGTTGCGCAAAGATCGTAAGGGCTTGGTGTACCATGGGTTGCGACGCGTGGCTGCGACAGAGACATTTGCGCGTAACGTATTATTAGACATAGACTTGCGACTTTAATTGTGCAACAAAGCCCCTCGCAGCAACACATCTGTTTACATCCATGCCATCGCTCCTGCGAATCAACAGCGCAACCGGATCGCCGCTCGCACACTGTGTCGCTCCCGAAGCCCATGGCGTTCTACACCCGCCGCCGGACGACGGGAAGCTGCCCGCTGTCGGGGCTCCCCAGAATACGCGCCGAGGAGAATGGCAGCGGGCGATCGCGGCTGTCAACCGTCAGGTTCCCCGGACTTCGCCCGCTCCGGTCTGCCGGGCGCGGCAAACGCGAGCGGTTGCGGCTGGCAGCATCTCCCGGTCCGCAGTGCTTCTGCCAGCATTCGTCCGATATCCTCCGCCCCGCGCATGTTCACGACACTCGCTGCCATCCTTGCACGCCTCGGCCCTCCGAGACGCGACAACAGGAACCCCTCCAGCACCATCGTGCGCCGCTTCCCATCCGCACCCACCTTCCCCTCAAACCACCCGTATGCCCCCATGGGCAGCCTGCAGCCGCTTCTCAGCGCCCTCATCGCAGCGCGCTCAGCGGCTACCGCCAGCGCTGTCTCGCGGCAGTTAACCGGACTGACCACCGCACGCGCCCAGTCGTCATCCGCCCGGATCTCGACGGCCAGCGCCCCCTGCCCGGGCGCCGGAAGCAACATCCAGAACGGAAGCGCGATCCAATAGAATTTTGCGCCTTCGTATGTGAAGGTACCGGAACTTATCGTCCACGCGCCTCCTTTCCGTCTGAATCGTGCTCCTCTGCTTTCCTCCCTTCCGCGGGTCGCCCGGCCGGCCGGCCCGGAGACACCAGCGCTTGCATTCGAATCTCCACCCACCAGGCCCAGCCTCGCAAGCCCGGCGACGGCCAGCACCGCTCCGTCAGCGGCACCCGCGGCAATCTTTCGCAGTCGCGTACCGACGTTCCCCCTGATCGGAACTATCCTGACATCCGGACAGATAATCAGCAGCTCAGCTTTACGACGCCGGCTCGAGGTGCCTATCCTTGCCCCGTGCGGAAACTCCACACCTTCCCGCCACACCAGACAGTCCCGGACATCCGCCCGCGGGGGAACCGCAGCGATCTCCAGGCCGGCGGGAAGTCTAACCGGCAGGTCCTTCAGACTGTGAACTGCCGCATCTACCCGCCCCTCGATCAGGGCGCGCTCAATCTCCCGGACGAACGCCCCAGCGGCAGACCTGCCGCGCGAGGCGCTGCCTCGGCCGCCGGCGCCAGGCCCGCCCGCCGGCGTTTCGTCTCCGCTCGTCCTGATCGGTACCAGCACCGTGCGGAGACCCGGCGTCTTCCGCCGCAGTTCCGCCGCCACAGCCTCCGCCTGAGCCATGGCCAGAGGAGAACCGCGGGTCCCAATCCGCAGCACCCTCCGCCTGCGGACGCTCCCGCCCCGGGAGGCCCGCCTCCGGCCGGTTTCCTTCCCATCGGCCTCAGACGATCTCCGGCCCGCCGACGGTCCTGCCTGCATCTCCAATCCGCCCCTCATAAATTGCCAGCACTCTCTCCGCCGTGGCCTCCGCCGGTTCCCCCGCCTCAACTGCGAGCCATATGGCGTCCCGGAACTTCCTGTACCATGTGAGCTGCTTCCGGGCGAAATGTCTGGTGTCGCGCTTTATGAGTTCGGCCGCGCGCTCAATGGTCATATTCCCTTCGAGTGCCGCGAATATGTGGGCGTATCCAAGGGCCTGAGCGGCCGAAACCGACAGGGGACGTCCGATAGCCGCCAGGGCCCGGCATTCCTCGACCCAGCCCGCCGCGAGCATGGCCTCAACGCGACGATCTATGCGCGCGTAAAGATCATCCCTTCGCCTGGCCAGCCCCACCATCCTGAAGCGCCATCCCTCCCTCGGCCTTCCGAACTGTCCCTGCAGCGAACTGATAGGTCTGCCCGTAGCCGCGTACACCTCCAGCGCCCTGACTATCCTCCGCGTATCGCCCGGCAATATGCGTGCGGCAGCGGCCGGATCTACCGCTGCCAGCTCCGCGTGAAGCGATGCCGAACCTTCGACCCTGGCCCGCTCTTCCAGCTTCCGCCTCAGTTCGGGGCGCTCCCCGGGGCCTTCGAATATCCCCTCCATCAGCGCCTTCAGATAAAGGGCGGTGCCGCCCTCTATCAGCACCGCCTTCCCCCGCGCGGATATGCCGGCCGTCGCGGCCAGGGCCGCCGAGACGAACGCCTTGACGTCGTGCTTCTCCCACGGCTCCAGCATGTCCAGCAGATGGTACCTGACTTCCGCGCGCTCCTCAGGCGACGGCTTGGCCGTCCCGATGTCCATGCGGCGGTACACTTTTATGGAGTCGGCGGAGACTATCTCCGCACCTGTCCGCAGCGCCACCAGGTGCGCCACGGTACTTTTGCCGCACCCGGTCGGTCCCAAGACGACCCACGCCTCCTTAGGGGCGCCGCCGCGGCCTTCCTCCTTCCCGTCAAAAACGCACTCCGCCATAACCGGAAGCAATCGCCATCCTTAGAGGCTAGAGCCTATCCAGAAACTCCTGCGGCGGCCAAGGCTTCCGCATCGGAGCACCGGGGCCGGCCGGAGGTGCCCTTGTCCGAAAACCTCCAGCGCGCAGCTTATACGCTCAGCCAGTCCCATTGCCCGGCAGGAAGTTTTTGGATAGGCACTTGGATCCCGTCCCAAAACCTGCGGCGCGGAGCCTTACACGCTCAGCGGTCCCCACTGCCCGGCGGGGGAGTATTGGGATAGGCTCCTTAAACAGCTTTGTTACACAATTAAAGTCGTAAGTCCTTATAGAACAATATGTTGCGCACAAATGCCGCTCCCGAACGACATGCCGCAACTCATTGTATGTTAAGGCCTTACAACCTTTATGCAACAAGGCCGCGCCATTGTTGTACCGTTCGGGCGCCCAACCGGAAACAGCAGCCCCAACCTGAGCACGGCAACAAGTACGGACTGGCGGCCGGCAACGCAAAAGGTTCGCGCACAAAATCCCACCATGACCGCGGGCGCGGCTTCCCGATCCGCTCCGTCTCTCTTTTTCCCGCCCGCGGGACGCCGTGTGCCGCGCACCGCCGGATCCGGCCGTCACCGTCCGACCTTGCGTTCCAGCTCCTCCCACGACAGCTCGACCGCCACGGACCTCCCGTGCGGGCAGGTGAAGCCCCTGGACGAAACCAGCGCCCGGTACTCGGCCACGAGCGCGCGCATCTGAGCTTCCGTCAGTCTCTCCCCGGCCTTAGTGGCAGCCTTGCAGGCCATCATGGCGAGGACCTTCTCCCTGAGCGCGGCGCGGTCCGTGCGCAGGCCCGAGGCGAATTTCTCTATAACCTCTACTAGGAACGGGCCGGCATCCTCTGCGTTTCCCATCGCCGATGGGATGCCGCGCACCGCCAGCGACCTCGGCCCGAAAGGCTCGATGTCGAAACCCAGCGCTCCGAGGAGCCCGGTCGCTTCCGGCAGCATGGCCGCGGCCTCAGGAGATACCTCCACCGTGACGGGCAGCAACAAGCCCTGGACCTCCCATCCGCCGCCCTCCTCAACCCTGCGGCGGAACCGTTCGAACAGGATCCGCTCGTGGAGCGCGTGCTGGTCAGCTACGCACAATCCTTCCTCGTCCTCGAACACTATATATGCGCCGCCAGCCTGGCCGACGACGCGGAAGTCTCCGGCCGTAACCGGCACAAGCCCACCCGCTCCGCCCCCGCCGCGGCCCTGCGACAGGGGCCCGTCGCGCCGCTCCTCCTGAGCCTGATGCGCCGATCCGGTCCGGTCCGGGCCGCCTCCGGCAGTCCTGTCCGGCGCGATCCCGGCCGATCCATCCGGCGGACTTACGGCCGTCCGTCCCGATGCGGGATGGAAGGCCACCGCCTGATACCGCGGCGCGGCCTCTGATGCCAGCGAGTGGGAATGGCCGACCACCCGCTCCCCGACCCACAGGTCAAACGTCCTCCTCTCCCGCGCCTCCACCGGCAGGGTCGCAGGACGCGAATTCCCTCCTCCCCCTCCAGCCCCCTTTCTCTCCGGCCTCCCCAGCGCCTCCCATGGCCGGCGGTCCGCATCCTCCGGCGGGAGGCCATCCCTCCGGACGCCTTCACTATTCCCGGGCGCCGCGGGGCGCGGCGGCGCGGGTGCCAGCATGTTTCTTATGGCCGACTGGATCATGGCGAAGATCAGACCGGGATTCCGGAACTTCACCTCGGCCTTCGTCGGATGGATGTTCACGTCCACCTCAGAAGGCTCGATCTCCAGGCGGAGGAAGGCCGCCGGATGCCGGCGAGGCGGCAGCAGTCCCCTGTAGGCCTCCTCCAGCGCCGACGCCAGGAACCTGTCCCGGACGGCCCGCCCGTTAACGAAGAAATGTATCCCGGCCCGGTTGGGCTTATGGAACGACGGCTTCGAGGCGAACCCTTCGAGGACCGTGCCTGCCGGGCCCTCGACCCGCGCCGGCAGAAGACCGGCCGCGAAGTCCATGCCGAAACATGCGGCGATAACATCATCGAGAGACGAGTTGCCCGGGGTGCGCAGCATCTCGCGGCCGTCGCGCGAGAGGGCGAAGGCCACGTCGGGGCGCGAAAGCGCCAGGCGGGTGGCGGTCTCGGCTATCGCCGCCGCCTCGGCCGCCTCTGATTTCAGGAACCTGGCGCGGACCGGCGTGGAGAAGAAAAGGTCCCTGACCTCCACGCGGGTCCCTGCGGCCAGGGCGCATGGGACGACTTCGCCCTTCACGCCGCCGACGACCTCTATGGCGAAGGCCGGAGCCTCGGGCGGGGCGCCCCGCCGGCGCGAGGCGATCCTCATGCGGCTTACCGAGCCTATCGAGGGCAGCGCCTCGCCGCGGAAGCCGAGCGTGGATATGCGATATATGTCCTCGGCGTCGCTGAGCTTGCTGGTGGCGTGCCGCTCGGCGCACAGCGCGAGGTCCTCAGACGACATCCCGGCACCGTCGTCGGCCACCACAATGAGCGGCAGGCCGCCGGCGGAAAACTCTACGTCCACGCGGGCGGCGCCGGCATCAAGCGAGTTTTCGACCAGCTCCTTGACTACGCTGGCAGGGCGCTCGATGACCTCGCCGGCGGCGATCCTGGATCTGACCGCCTCCGGCAGCACGCGTATGGTAGCCGGCATGTCGCATCCTCCGTCGGGCCGGCCGGCGCGTTGGGTGCCAGCTGCGAGCCGGCGCGCGGGTTGGAGCCTCCGGGGAGCCGATTGCGCCGCGACCGGGCCGACGGAAGCGCGACGATGCCGCGCGATCCGCCGCTCCGGACCGCCGCAAGCTCTCCCTCTTCCCTCCGGCGCCCCGTCATGTGAAGGCGGCTATGGCCGCCTTCGGATCGTCTACGACGTTGAATATCTGGGACAGCCCGAGCAGGTCGAAGACCTCCCGGACGTTGCTGGTCGGGTTGAGCAGAATAATGTTGCCGCCGTTCTCCTGCGATTCGGACAGCGCGCCGATGAAGACGCCGGCGCCCGCCGAAGATATGTACTCGACCTTCTCGAGATCCACGACGATCTTGTACAACCCCTTGCCGAACAGGTCGGAGATGGTCTCCTCGAGCTGCTCGAAGGTATGGGCGTCTAGGAAGCCGGTCACGCGGACCATCGTGATGTCGCGGTCCACGGTCTCGACTTGGATGGAAAAGTCCATGGACGCTCCTTTCCCGCCGTTACTCCCCGGTTTTCCTTTTAGCCCTCCGGCGGCCGCTGTCAACGAATTTTATCATCTGGAGCCGGTTCCTGACATTGTGCTGGAACGAATAGTTGACTTCATCCATTATCTGGCGCATCAGGAACAGCCCCAGACCGTTCTTTCTGCCGGCCCTCACATGTTCCTCGATGTTTACTTCCGGGACGCTCGACGGATCGAACTCGCGCCCCGAATCGTACAGGACGACCTCGAATCTTTCCGGATCCGCCTCCAGTATTATTTCTATCTCCTTCTCTCCCCTGGCGCAACCGGCGTAGGCGTGCTCCATTATGTTGGCGAGCGCCTCGTCCACGGAGAGGGCTATCAGGTTGGCGTCCTTGCGGGGGAAACCGCCGGCCGCGATCACCTCGGCGACGGTCCTGCGCACAAGGCGCAGGCAGGCGGTGTCGTTGGGAATAACCATCTCCCGGCGGACCATCTCGGTCCGGCGTTCCGCGCCGCCCCGCCGCCCCCCGCGCCAGTCCCCGGCGGCATCACTCGACCCTGAACGTGACGATCGTGATGTCGTCATGCTGCTCCGCGCTCCCCTGGTGCCCGGCCAGGGCACGCTCGAGCGCCCGGACGAAATCCCGTGACTTCATGTTCGCGTGTTCGCGCACGAACGCGTTGAGGTTCTCGAAGCCCCACTGTTCGTTGTTCTCGTTCATGCACTCGACCACCCCATCGGTGTACAGCACCACGCGGTCGCCCTTGTAAAGCTTGACCTTCTCCTCCTTGACGTTCCTGTCGAATATGGGACCGGGATCGAAGCCGATCGCCACGCAGTTGGGGTTATAGGACTCGCACCTGCCGGTCGCCGCGCGGTAGACTATCATCGGATCGTGGCCGGCGGAGGAGACCGTGAGCTCGCGGTTGGGAACGTCTAGGAGCGCGTAGAATACTGTGATGAAAGTCCCGCGCTTGATGTCGCGCGTCACGACGGCGTTGGTCTTGGAGAGGACGTCGGCGGCGGAGAGGTTGCCGACGCACAGCATCCGCAGCGCGGCCCTCGCGTTGGCCATTATCAGCGCCGCGCCGATGCCCTTGCCGGAAGCGTCGGCCGCGACGAACGCAAGGTGCGTCCTGTCAACGGGGATGAAGTCGTAGTAATCGCCGCCGACCTCCTTGGCCGAAACGTAGGTGGCGAAGATATCGTAACCGGGCATGGACGGGATCTTGGTGGGCAGCAGGCTCGCGGCGATCTCCTTCGCCATGTTCAGCTCGCTGTTGATCCTGTCCGCCTCCCGCTGCCTCTCCTGCGCTTCCTTCAGGTTGCGGGTCATGCGGTTGAAGGCCGTCGCGAGCAGGCCGATCTCGTCGGACGAATGCGGCCGCGCCTCGTGGTTCAGATCCCCGCGCGAGACTATGTCCATGTCCCGCACCAGTATGTTGATCGGGTTGGTGATGAGACCGGCCAGCCAGACCGAGAGCGCGATGCCGGCCGCCACGAAAAGCAGACCGAACATGGCTACGCTCACCATCAGTCCCCTGACTTCCTGTTCCACCTCCTCCGTCGAAAGTATCAGATACGCGGTGGCCGGGTGGTCCTTCAGATCGGTCTTGAAGAAGAGCGCGCGCTTCTTGGGCCCTACCCTGCTGTAATCTCCCTTCCAGACCACGACATCGTCGTACCGGCCGGATGACAGGATCTGGGAGGGAGAGCGGGGGGGATTCAGAGACCCCTCGATCTGTGCGTTGTACATCGAGATGACCCTTCCGGGAGGCGTGGTTCTGGTCAGGACGGCAGCGTCGAGCAGCCGGCCGGAGTTATCCGCGTTGAGGCGCCTGATCTCGTCGGCGTAATATTTCCGCAGGCGCTACATCTCCGCCGCCCCGATCTTTTCGTCCAGCACCTCCGAGTAGGCCTTCCGCCCCAGGGCCTCCAGCATGAGTATCTGCTGCTCGCCACTCAGTATGATCTCCTGTCTGAGCTTTGTCTGGAGCAATCTTATGGCCACAAGTCCGAAGAGGGCCGATACGACAAGTACGAGGGCCGAGATGCAGAGGCTGAACTTGACAGCCAGCGAGATGCCGCGCCGTTTCAGGATTCCTATCTCGCCGCCGATATCCCTTCGCTCCGCCTGCATGGCCAGGCCGCCGCCGGGCGTCCTGCGGGCGGCGGCAGCCGCCATGCGGCTGCTGGAAACAGCCCCTGCCGGCTTTGCAGCCCCGGCGGCAGCCGCCTTTGATGTTCCCGACCTCGGGGTGGGGGGCCTGATGCCCCCCGCCGGAGTGCCCCCGGCCGGGACGCCGCCGGCGGGTCTGGTCTGGCCAGTGGGTCTCCGTATGCCCCTCTGGCTCGTCCGTTTCTTCTCTTCCTGGTTCACGCCGGCCCAACCTCGCCGTAACTGTTTATCGCGTTCGGGTGGCGACTGCCATCTGGAGTGGCGCGCCCGAATGGGACAAAAGCAGCGTTGCCACAAAGTGGGTCCGCCCTGTCCGCAGCGACCCCACAATATGCGCACGGCAGACAATTACATCTCGCCACCTCCCCGGCTCTGCGCTGCGGAACCATCGCAACATCGCCGCTCAGCCTGCGGCGGCATATATGCACCAGGCGGCCGCGGCTGACGCTGCGCCGGCCGCCAAGTCATCCATGAGCACGCCCCAGCCTGAAGGCAGCTTCTGCAAGCGCCGGATGCCCGACGGCTTCAGTATGTCTAACGCCCGGAACGCCACGAAAAGGACGGGGAACAGTATAAGCGGGTCGAGGGGCGGCGCAAGGCCGACGGCCAGATATGAGCCGGCGGCCTCGTCCACCGTAACCTCCGGCGGGTCCCTCCTCCCGGCCCGCGCCTCAGCGGCAGGGGCCAGCAGGACGCAGGCAGCCGAACATGCAAGCGCCAGGGCAAGGGCCGCCAGCCTTACCGGAAGCCAGCCGTTCCAATCGGGCCGCGCCAGAAACGCCGCCGCACACGGCGCCATCGCCGCGACCGTCCCGACCGTGCCGGGGGCGAAGGGGACCAGTCCCGTGCCGAAAAAACAGGCAATCAGTCTGCCCAAGCGATCTCTCCCGGACCGCGCGCCAGTCACGAAGCGGCGGCCCGACGCCCCCGGGGCCGCCGGCCGCTGCGGGGAGGGCGGCGGAGGCGTACCCTACCCGGCAGTCGCGTCGCCCCCGGTTCCCCCGGGCTTCCCGGCCGCTCCGTTCTCGCGCTCCCGCATCAGCTTGTATTCGACTGAGTCCACCAGCGCGATCCACGATGCCTCCAGGATGTTTTCCGATGCTCCAACCGTGGTCCATCTGTGCCGGCCATCGGTCGAGGTTATGTGAACCAGCACCTTGGCCCTGGTGGCCGCCTTGGCGTTTATGACGCGGACCTTGTAGTCCACCAGCGTCACGTCCCTCAGCTCGGGGTAGAACCGGTACAGGGCCTTGCGCAGCGCGCCGTCGAGCGCGTTGACCGGACCGTTCCCTTCGGAAGCGGTGTGCTCCTGCTCGCTTCCCACTTCGATCCGGATCGTGCCCTCGCACATCTCCGTGCCGTCCTGGCGGACGTCTACTATCACGCGGAAGCCCAGCAGCCTGAAGAACGTCCTGTGGGTGCCCAGCACCTTGCGGATCAGTATCTCGAGCGAAGCGTCGGCCGCCTCGTAGGCGTATCCCTGGGCCTCCTTCCGCCTTATCTGGTCCAGCACCTGCCTCATCCTGTCCGGTCTGTCGGCCAGTCCGAATTTCTCGCCGGCCACCGCCAGCAGATTGCTCCGCCCCGACAGTTCGCTTACCAGCACCCGGCGTTCATTGCCCACGGCGGCCGGATCAACATGTTCGTAGGTACCGGCGTTTCTGAGGACTGCCGATACATGGAC
>JAOACM010000129.1 GCA_026417845.1 Planctomycetota bacterium
AACGAGACCGCCGTCAAGATAATCAGGCAGCTTCAGGAGCGGCAGATACTCATATTCGTCGGCAGCAGCTCCAATGGCCGCTCGATAATAGACCAGCTCCGCGAGGCGAAGGTCGAGATGGGCTGGGATACCTACATCGTGCCCTACGGCCGGGACACAATAACGGCCATTTATCCGCTGAACTGGGCGATCCGTGCCGCGATGACCTTCGGCGGCGTAAAGCCTGGGAACGCGAGGGAATGCCTCCTGTACACCAAAAAGATGGTCTTCGCCTTCGGGCTGGCGCTTGGACCGGTGGACGATCAGAAGTACGCCACGGGAGCCGGAGCCATCAACATGGGCTTCCCAGTCATTGCTGATACCGACATACCGCAGATACTGCCGACCGGCATCTGCACGTACGAGCACGTCGTGCGGGAACTCGACCACGATAAGATCGTGTCCCGATGCATCGAGGTGCGCGGCGTCAAGGTGAAGGTGAAGGAGGTTCCGATACCGGTCAAGTACAGCGCGGCATTCGAGGGCGAGCGGGTCAGGCGCGAAGACATGCAACTCGAATTCGGCGGCAAATACTCGACCGCGTTCGAATACGTCCGGATGAAATCCCTGGATGAGGTGGAAGACAACAAGATAACGCTCGTCGGGCCGGACATAGATTCCTGCCCGGTCGGCAAGGCTATGCCTTTCGGGATGGTGATAGACGTGGCCGGCAGGAAGATGCAGAAGGAGTTCGAATCCATCCTCGAGAGAAAGCTGCACACGTTCATAAACGGCGCCATGGGCATATTTCACATGGGTCAGCGCGACCTGATCTGGATGCGCGTGCATAAGGATGCGTTCAAGGCCGGGTTCCGCGCCAGGCACTTCGGCGCCATAGTCCATGCGCTGTTCCACGAGGAGTTCGGGGGCATCGTGGACAAGGTGCAGGTAACGATATACACGAAGCAGGAGGATGTTGACCGGATGCTGGCGGAGGCGAGGAAGGCGTACGCCGAACGGGATGCCCGCGTGGCTGGGATGACGGACGAGAGCGTGGACATATTCTATTCCTGCACGCTGTGCCAATCCTACGCTCCGACCCACGTGTGCATCATAACGCCTGAACGTCTGGGGCTGTGCGGCGCGTACAACTGGCTGGACGGCAAGGCTGCCTATCAGATAAACCCGCAGGGGGCCAACCAGCCTGTGCCGAAAGGGGAATGCCTGGACGAGCTGCATGGACAGTGGAAGAACGTCAATGAGTTTGTCTACAACCACTCGAACAAGAAGATCGAGCGGTTCAACGCCTATTCGCTGATGGTGGATCCTGAGACGAGCTGCGGCTGTTTCGAGTGCATAGTGGCGATGCTGCCTGAGGTCAACGGCGTGATGGTCGTCAACCGCGAGTATACGGGCATGACGCCGTGCGGGATGGCTTTCTCGACGCTGGCCGGATCGGTCGGCGGCGGCAACCAGACGCCCGGGTTCCTCGGAGTCGGGAGGCTGTACCTGACGAGCCGGAAGTTTATCAGGGCCGAGGGCGGGCTGAGACGTCTTGTGTGGATGCCCAGTGAGCTGAAGGAGGCTCTCGGTGAGAAGCTGCGGGAGAGAGCCAGGGAGATCGGCGAGCCCGACCTTGTAGATAAGATAGCCGACGAGACCAAGGCCACGACGATGGAGGAGCTGATGCCTTATCTCGAGAAGGTCGGGCATCCGGCGCTTACGATGGAGCCGCTGATCTGAGGTCCGCGACCGGCCCGGCCGGCAGCCTGGAGGGGGGCGGCTGGTTGGGACGCGCGGCCTTTCCGTAATGAGAGCCGGGCGGGAGGGGGCGGGAGGGCAGGGGAAGGAGGAAACTTGCGAGGAGGGAACGGGCGGTTCGCCGCGCAGGAGGCGCCCTCCAGCGCAGGCGGCTGCCGGCCGAAGAGATGGGAGGCGGGAAATGGCGCTCTCGGGACTGGACATTTATAAACTGCTGCCGAAGACCAACTGCAAGGAGTGCGGCAAGCCAACGTGCCTGGCATTTGCGATGGCGCTGGCCCAGAAGAAGGCGGAGCTTTCGCAGTGCCCGCATGTGAGTGATCAGGCGAAAGAGGCCTTGGGGGCGGCATCGGCGCCGCCGATCCGGCTGGTGACCATCGGGGAAGGCGAAAATAAACTAGAGATCGGCAACGAGACGGTCCTGTTCCGCCACGAGGCCACGTTCTTCCATCCGACGGGGCTGGCGGTCACTCTGAGCGATTCGCTCGACGGGACGGCCTTGGCGCGACGGATCGAGGCGGTGAAGGCGCTGCGCTTCGACCGGGTCGGGCGGTCGGTGCGCGTGGAGATGCTCTTCGTAAGGAACGACAGCGGGGACGCCGGAAAGTTCCTGGCGGCGGCGAAAGCCGCGGCAGGTTCCGGGTTGCTGGTCATTCTGGCTTCCGAGGACCCCGCCGCGATGGAAAAGGCGGCGAGGGAATCCGGAGCGAAAAAGCCTCTGCTTTATGCCGCGACGCCCGCCAACGCCAACGGGATGGCGGCCGTCGCCAAGGCGACCGGATGCCCGGTCGTCGCCAAGGCGCCCCCCGACAAGCTGGTGGACCTCACGGCGGCCCTGAACGCCGCCGGCATAAAGGACATCGTTCTGGATCCCGAGTTCAGGCGGCTGGACGAGTGCCTGTGGGCGCAGACGCAGATACGGCGTCTGGCGCTCCGGCGCACGTTCCGTCCGCTGGGCTATCCGGTTATCGCCTTCACGTCTTCGACCGACCCGGCCCGCGCCGCCCTGCAGGCGGCCGTGCTGATGGCCAAGTACGCTGCGATAGTGGTGCTGGAGGCGGTGGAGCCGTGGGCCTGTCTGCCGCTGATCACCTGGCGTTTGAACGTCTACACGGACCCGCAAAAGCCGATACAGGTGGAGCCGAAGCTGTACGAGGTCGGAGCGGTCAGCCCGGATTCGCCCGTGCTGGTGACCACGAATTTCTCGCTGACCTACTTTACCGTGGAGGGCGAGGTCGAGGCGAGCCGCGTGCCGTCTTACATAGTGGTGGTCAACACGGACGGAACGTCCGTGCTCACCGCGTGGGCCGCCGAGAAATTCACCGCCGACAGCATCGCGAAGGCGGTCAGGGAATCGGGCGTCGAGAGCAGGGTCAGAAAGAAGAGACTGGTCATCCCCGGTGGCGTGGCCGTCCTCAGCGGCAAGCTGGAGGAGGCGCTGCCCGGGTGGAAGATATGCGTCGGGCCGCGAGAGGCGGTAGGGATACCGTCGTACCTCAAGAACGTCTGGCCCTCGCTGTGAAGGGGGCGTCTGTTCCGTTGGCGAAGCACAGCGTGGAATTTCTGCCCATGAAACGTTCCGTTACGGCGGAGACCGGGACCGATCTGCTCAGCGCCGCCGTGGCGGCCGGCATCCCGATAGCCTCGCACTGCGGCGGCGAGGGCCTGTGCGGGAGATGCCGGGTCCGGATCGTATCGGGACGGTTCGGGTTCGACGGGGAGGGCGTCCTTCCGCCGGAAGACAGGGGGAGCGGCGTCCATCTGGCGTGCCGCTCGCGGATCGGGAGCGACGCGGTCGTGGAGGTGATGCCGGAGTCCCTCCTGGCGGAAGAAAACATACTGACGGGAGGGGCCGGCGGGCTGCGCAGGGCGATGGGGGAGCCAGGAGACGTAAGCCTCTGCGCCGATCTGGATGAGATGACGAAGTTCCCCCTGGATCCGCTGGCGCGCAAGGTGCATCTGAAGCTTCCACGGCCGACGCTTGACGATCCGGTTTGCGACGAGCACCGGGTCGAGAGAGCCCTGAAGGCGGCGCTTCGCGTCCCCCGCGCGAGGCTGACGATGGCCGACATCAGGCGGCTGGGCCGCTTCCTCAGAGACGCGGATTTTGACATAACTGCGACTGTATGCGTGCGGGACGGGGTGGCCGAGGTCAGGCGCATCGAAGCCGGGGATACCTCCGCCCGGCACTACGGGCTCGCGGTGGATGTCGGCACCACCACGGTGGTTGTTCAGGTCGTGGACATGGCGTCCGGCCGTTCGCTGGCGGCGAAGGCAGCGGCCAACGCCCAGCGGCGATACGGGGAGGACGTCATAACGCGCATCCAGCACGCAGGGAAGCCGGGCGGACTGGACGAGCTGGCGGATGCCGTGCTGGGCACGATAAGACACCTGGCCCTGGCTGCGACTTCCGAGGCGGGAGTAAGTCTCGAGGACGTTTCCGTCGTCGTATGCGCCGGGAACCCGACGATGACGCATCTCCTGTTGAGGATAGACCCGACATTCCTGAGGCGCGAGCCTTACGCAGCGGTTACCAATTCTCCGCCGATACTGTTCGCGCACGAGGTGGGGTTGGGGTTGCACCCGCGGGCTCGCGTGGCATGCGTGCCCGGGATATCGGCCTATGTGGGCGGCGATGTGGTCGGCGGGGTCGTGGCCACCGGGATGGCTGAATCTCCCGACCTCTCCCTGCTGATAGACCTCGGCACCAACGGCGAGATAGCGCTCGGCAACAGGGAGTGGCTTGTCGCGTGCTCCGCCTCGGCCGGGCCGGCCTTCGAGGGGTGCGGGGTGACCTGCGGCATGCGCGCGACGGCCGGAGCGGTGCAGCGCGTCGCCCTTGACGGCCGGGGCAGGGTCCTCTCCGTTGAGACGATAGGCAATGCCGCGCCGGCCGGCATATGCGGTTCGGGCTACATAGACCTGCTGGGAGAGCTGCTGCGCACCGGAGTCATTGACAGGGCAGGCAATTTCGTGCGCGGCCACCCTGCGGTGCGAGGGCCGGAGGACGATCCCCGTTTTGTGGTGGCCGACGCGAGGGATGCTGCCGGAGGCAGGGATATCGTCATATCGCAGACGGATATAAAGACCCTGATAAACTCCAAGGCGGCCATCTTCGCCGGGGCCTCCGTGCTTATGTCCAGGATGGGCGTGAGCCGTGCGGACCTGAAGCACGTGTACCTTGCCGGCGGGTTCGGCAGCACGCTGGATGTCGGCAAGGCTGTGGCGATCGGCATGCTTCCGGACGTGCCGCTCGACAGAATCCATTTCGTCGGCAACAGCTCCCTGGGCGGAGCGAAGAAGGCGCTGCTGTCGGAGCGGGCGTGGAGGCTTGCGCACGAGGTTGCCGGCAGGATGACCTACTTCGAGCTCAGCACGGATAATCGCTTCATGGAGGAGTTCGTGGCGTCCATGTTTCTGCCGCACACCGACATGGATCGTTTCCCGTCTGCGGCCGGCGGCGGCCGGGTGCGGTGAGTCTGGATGACCGGGAGGAGAGGCCGATGGGCGTATCGGTCGCGGTGGCAGGGAAGGGCGGCGTCGGCAAGACGACCGTCAGCGCCCTGCTGGTCAGAGCGCTTGTCCGCGCCGGTGCATCGCCCGTACTGGCCATTGACGCTGACCCGAACTCGAACCTGAACGAGATGTTCGGCCTCCCGCCCCCGAAAACCATAGGCGACCTGATGGAAAGGACGCTCGCCGAAAAGGACGGGCTTCCCGGCGGGATGTCCAAGACCGAGTTTATTCAGTACGGGATAGAGGAGTGTCTGGTCGAGGCGGCCGGGTTCGACCTCCTGGCTATGGGGCGTCCGGAGGGTCCCGGCTGCTACTGCTTCGTGAACAACCTGATGCGCGAGGCGATATCCAAACTGAAGAAGCGCTACGTCGCGGTGGTTGTGGACAACGAAGCCGGATTCGAACATATGAGCAGGAGGACGACGCGGCGGTCCGATGTTCTCCTGCTTGTAAGCGATACTTCGCCGACGGCGCTCACGGCGGCCCGCCGGGCCTCCGAGCTGGCATCCAGCCTTAAGCTGGAGATCGGGCGGCGGGGGATTGTGGTGAACCGTGCGGCGGAGGGAAGGCTGGGGGAAGAGGTTCTGCGGCGCGTGGAAGCCGTGGGGGTGCCGTTGTTGGGCACGATTCCGGCTGACGATGCGCTGGCAGATATACAGCCGGGCGGGACCGTGTTCGACCTGCCCGATGAGAATCCGGCCGTAAAGGCGGCGGAGGACATGGTGGCCGGCATGCGGCTGCTCGAAGGCGTCGGACCGGCGCTACGACGGCAGACCGCGGAACGGTAAGGAGGAGGCCCGGAATATGGCGATTGAAGTGCTTACGGATAAGGCGGCCGGTGCGATAGCGACCGTTACGATAGGCGCGACGAAAGCCGAAGGGGGGACCAGGGAATCCGTCGTGACGGTCGGCGGCGAGACGTGTCTGCCGTTCCATCTTAAGGAAGGCGTGATGCCGCACCCCCCGGTAATCGCGATGGAAATATGCGACAGGGCGAAGACCGACTGGCCGCCGGAGATCGAAAGGGTCTTCGGCGCCAGGCTGAAGGATCCGCCGGCGTGGGCCGAGGCATGCGAAAAGCAGTACGGCGCCCAGGCGATATGCCTTCGCCTGCTGGGAGCGCATTCCGACTACGGCAATAACTCGGCTGACGACTGCGTCAGCACGGTAAGGGAAGTGCTCTCGGCCACGACGGTTCCGCTGATAATCGTCGGCCCCGGCCAGAAGGATAAGGACAACGAGATTATGCCGGCCTGCAGCCAGGCCGCCAAGGGGGAAAAGTGCCTGCTTGGCAGCGCCACGCAGGATAACTACAAGACGCTGGCCGCCTCCTGCCTGGCCGACGGACATTCCATAATAGGCGAATCGCCAATAGACATAAACATCGCCAAGCAGGTCAACATACTGATATCCGAGATGGGGCTGCCGCCGGGCCGCATCGTGATGGATCCGACCGTAGGGGCTGTGGGTTACGGCATCGAATATGCGTATTCCATAATGGAACGCGGACGGCTCGCGGCCCTCGGCGGAGACAAGATGATGGCCATGCCCGTCATATGCTTCGTCGGCAAAGAAGCGTGGAGGGCTAAGGAAGCGAAGGTAGACCAGTCCGAGGCGCCTGCATGGGGGCCGGCCATGGAGCGGGGGATACTGTGGGAGGCCATGACGGCAACCGTCTTGCTGATAGCCGGTGCCGACATACTGGTCATGAGGCATCCCGATGCGGTCGAGAAGGTTCGCGGCGTGATAGGAGAGCTCCTGGGGAAATAAGAGCCTGCCCAGAACCTCCGGACGGGAAGGGAGGCAGCCTCGATCCGAAAGTTTCGCGTTCGGGGTTTTTGGGATGGGATCATAAGCGTACGGGGGCCGGGAATCCCGGCGCTTCCGGTCGGGCGTTCTCAGGTCCAGGACCGCAGGGTTTGGCTGAGGGCGGTGGGAGGAGGGGGGAAGACAGGGACCTCGGAGAGGAGACTGGAGAGTCGGGGCCGGTTCCCGGGCGTGTTGCCGAAGGAGGGCGGCGGATATGCTGGTCATCGGTGAACTGATCAATGGGATGTACAAGAACGTCCGCAAGGCGATCAAGGCGAAGGATGCCGACGCCATCAAGCAGCTGGCCGAAGCCCAGGCCAAGGCGGGCGCGGGCATGCTGGACGTCAACGTCGGTCCCGCCTCCGCCGACCCCAAGGGGACCATGGAATGGCTGGTTGACACCATCCAGTCCGTCGTGGATCTCCCGCTGGCAATAGACACGCCGAACTTGGATGTCATGGAGGCGGGGCTGAAACGGTGCAAGCGCAAGCCGATGCTGAACTCCACGACCGGCCAGCAGGACAAGCTGGAGGCCGCCATGGCCCTGGCGGCAAAGTACAAGGCCTCCGTGATAGGGCTTACGATGGACGAGAAGGGCATCCCGCGCGACGCCGACGGGCGCAACGAGATCGCGCTCCGGATAGTGGCGGCCGCCATGGAAAAGGGCATTCCCAGCGACGAGGTTTACATAGACCCGCTGATCCTCCCGTGCAATGTGACGCAGCAGACGGCCGGGATAGTGCTGGAGGCGATCCGCCAGTGCAAGGTTCTGGCCGATCCGCCGCCCAAGACCGTGCTTGGGTTGTCCAATGTGTCGCAGGGCACGCAGGAACGCCCTCTGCTCAACCGGACGTACCTCGTGATGGCGCTGGCCCAGGGGCTCGATGCGGCGATAATGGATCCGCTGGATGATGCGCTGATGGACGCGATGATCGCCGCCGAGCTGCTGCTGAATAAACACATTTATTGCGATTCGTTCCTGAAGGCTTACCGCAAGGGAGGTTGAGAAAAGTGACGGAAGCCCCGAAAGAAAAGGACCTGATCGGCGAGATACTCGACCGCTACGGCCGCCAGAAGGGGATGCTCATCCCCATGATGCAGGATATCCAGAAGGAGTTCGGATATCTGCCGCGGGAGAGACTCGTGGAACTGGCCCGGCGCCTCGGCGTGCCCCTCAGCCAGGTCTACCACGTGGCTACCTTTTACGCCTCCTTCAGCCTCGCGCCCCGCGGCAGGCACAACATAACGCTTTGTGTCGGCACCGTCTGCTACCTTAAAGGCGCCGGCCAGATCGCCGATGCGATCAGGAAGGAATTCGAGGTGGAGCCCGGCGGGACATCGCCGGACCGGATGTTTACTTTCTCGCCGGTCAACTGCGTCGGCGCGTGCGCGCTGGCGCCGGTAATGGTGGTGGACGACAAATACTATGGCGGGATGACGGTCGAGACGGCAATAAAAACCCTGCGGGAGATAGCGGCCGCTACTCCGGCCGACAAGGCGGCGGGATGACCGTTCGTCCGCCCGGCGCCCGGCCGGTCCCCGGCGTCTTTGGAGGACAGATCGGATGACGGTGGCGTCCTCGAGGATAACATCCATCGCGGACCTGCAGGCTTACCGCGACCGGCTGCTCAAGGAGCGAGACCCGAAGGCGCGCGTCATCCGGGTATGCATCGGGACCGGCTGCGCGGCCAAGGGCAGCCGCAAGATATTCGAAATGCTGAAGAAGGCGTGCGAAGAGCAGGGGGTCGAGATCAAGGCAGAAGCCAAGTGCACCGGCTGCCACGGCTTCTGCGAACGCGGCCCCATCGTCGTCGTCTCGCCGGGCGAGATATTCTACCAGCGGGTCGAGGAGGGGGATGTCGCGGACATATTCCGCGAGACGGTGATGCTCGGGCGCATCGTGGACCGGCTCCTTTACCGGGAAGAGATTGAAGAAGAGCCGGGAAAAGGGAAGGCGAAGAAGGGCGGCGGCAAAGGGAAGGCCGGCGCCGGCTCCGGGGACGGTGCGGCCCCGGTCGGGGAGGCCAGGAAGACGGCGGCCGAGATACCGTTCTACGCCGCCCAGCACCGCATAGCCCTGGCGCTCAATGGCGTCATAGATCCGACCGATATAAACGACTACATAGCCGAGGGTGGCTACTCGGCGCTGACCAGGGTTCTGTCCGGGATGACGCCGGAACAGGTCATCGCCGAAGTGGAGAAGTCAGGGTTGCGCGGTCGCGGTGGCGGCGGGTTCCCGACGGGCAGAAAGTGGCGGTCATGCCGAGAGGCGAAGGGGTCTCCGAAGTATGTGATAGGCAACGGGGACGAGGGCGACCCCGGCGCGTTCATGGACAGATCCATAATGGAAGGCAATCCCCACGCGGTAATCGAGGGGATGATAATCTGCGCCTATGCGGTCGGGTCGGACCAGGGCTATATCTACGTGCGCAACGAATACCCGATGGCGGTCGAACACCTTTCGCTGGCGATCCGCCAGTGCCGCGATCTGGGCCTGCTCGGCAGCGACATCCTGGGAACCGGCTTCCGGTTCGATATCCAGATAAACCGCGGCGGCGGGGCGTTTGTGTGCGGGGAATCCACGGCGCTGATGGCCTCCCTCGAAGGCCGTGCGGGGGAACCCAGGGCCAAGTATGTCCACACGGTCGAGCATGGGCTGTGGGA